>JAZRYI010000052.1:0-5194 GCA_045600665.1 Bacteroidaceae bacterium | reverse complement strand
CGTCAAAAACAACATGTCAATGAGTGGATAAACGAACGCAATCGATAGCCGAAGTCCTCTGGTGAGCGACTGATTCCGAAAGATTGACTCTAACGGAACGGCTTCCACTCGAATTTACGAATTAATAGAACCTACCTTAATTCTTTTTAATTTCTTTCAGTCCCAGAGCAAGCAGCAGGCTTGCGTTCCTGCATAAACTCTTCATCGAAAGTGTCTATCCCCAGCCACTCTCTGACCTTGTCTCTGATTGGGTCATCAATCCTGATCTCTTCATATTCTTTTTCCATTGCCGTGTGTATTGTGTGTTGTGTGTTGTGTTTGTTAAATCGGTGCAAAGATAAACATGTTCTGACATATTACAAAAAAACTATAACTTTAACTTTAACGAAAACGAAAACGAAAACAGGGGCATCCAAAAAGGAAGTTATCGCGAAGCGCTTGGCTTGCCAAGAACAGAGAAGAAAAAGAAAGAGCACCCTTGCATGGGTGCTCTTATTGTTTACCGAATGATGTTCACATTCATTTCTTTCCCTTTGTCCTTGATAATCTCTGCCGTTTCTGTTGGAGTAAGCACACCTAAAGATAAGCAGTAAAGAAGAGAGAGAATTATGACAACTCCAATGGTGATTACTTTATGTTTCCACCTAAGGTGCGTGAGGATTACAGCTACGCCAGAAGCAATGATGACTGCTATGTTTAAGATAAATGTCCACGTCTCGTCCAGTGCGTCAGCAGCAAAATGCAAAGCTATGATAAGAGCAAGACAAACGATATAGGATGCATATACCATCCATAACCTTACTGTTGCTTGTGGTTTTGTGTCAAGATACGCGTTAATGCCGCCGTCTGTGGCATTCAGCAGTTTGATGATGTCTTCTGGATCTCCTTCTAGACTGTTGTCTTTTCCAATCTTAACTATTCCCATTGCCTTTAGAAATTATATAGTTAAGAATGTCTTTGCTATCCTGCATTGGGGCGTCATCCGTCCACTGCTCTGCCGCATCGCTTTTCATCAGCACAATCTTTGTACCAGTCACATACACGGATCTTCCCGAGAGACTGTGCGAATCGTCAGATGCTACATTGCTGATTCTTGTACGTCGGATGGCATCCGCCAACGTGGCTGAATCGCTGCGGAACTCCACCTTGAATGGATTGCGACTTGCCTCCACCACCATCACAGTGCCATTGCTGTATGGAAACACGACCGTCTGCAAACCTATACCAGGCTTGAAGTGCGGAGCCATGTTTTGGTAGAAACCATTTATATATTTGTTGATAATATTTTTATTGATGTTGCACATAATGTTTATGTGTTAACTGTTTAACGTCTGCAAAGTTACTGACAATATCTCACATTTGCAATATATATTATATGTTATGTGGCATGTAGCAACAAAATTGTCCGATGGGAGTCGTGCCGACTGCACGACTTGAACTGAAGATAATTACCGATAATGCGCGATAATTTAGCCGAAAATATTATCGGAACAATTATCGCCTATTATCGGTAATTTAGCACCACAGGTGCGGCTTCAGTCAAAAGAAAAGTATTCCTCAGCGCAGCGTTCTTCCTCTTTGAATGCCCTCATCTCATAGTCGATTGTAACTACTCCCTCTTATGGGAGGGGCAAGGGGAGGGTCTTCCCTACGGCTCTCCCAAATACTTGAATATAGTTGCCACCTGCTTGATGGTGAATATCTTCTGGTATCGCTGATAGCCTTGCTCGATGAGCTCGGCAAGGAGCTGCGCGTTGTGCTTGATCCAAGACATGAGGCGATTCACTGCACCGCCTGGCGTGAGGTATGGCGCATAAGCCATAGCCAGTTCTGTTTTACTGTATGCTCGTAATGTCATAGCGTGTGAAATTTATAAAAAAAGACTTTTCGGCTGCAAAGTTACGCACACTATGTCACATAAGAAGAATAGAAAAACATTGAATCACGAGGAATCCCATAATGTCCGCCCTGAGCCTATCAAAACCCACACTCGCATCGGGGGCAATGCTTAACTTTGCACCCGAATTAAGCTTTGCCGTGTTAGTGTGCCAGCTTATGCCCTGCATCGCACAGTCGGTGACGAGTGCATCGCACAGTCGATGCAGGGCGTATCGCACAGGCGATGACGAGCGTAAGATTGAGACATCAAACAGTTAAAACAAAATAGATATGGTAACAGCATTATTGAATAGATATTATGGCGATGCCAACGTGACTCGCAGCGTGCTCACATTGATCGGCGATGACGGCAACGCTCTCTTTGAGTGCGAGGCTCGCGAGATGCGATACGAGGACTACGCCAACGAGGAGAAGCAAGTGGGGTGCTCCTATTTCTGCTTGCCACGAGGCAAGTTTCCTTGCAAGCCGTCGTCAGCACCCAACAACCCCATCTGCCTCCGAGTGCAGGGCGTGAAGGGGCATCGTGGCACACGCCTCTACTTCGACGAGGCTCGTGACATCCGCCCCAACGCTGTGCTCCTGGGCTATGGCAACAAGGCTCAGCAGAAGAGCTGCCGCCAGCTGGTGCGCATAGCGGAGGCTCGCGAGCGATTCCTCGAGGTCATGTACCGCCACATCACGGAGGAGTTCGTGCTGGTGGTGGAGAATGAGGAGTTGCGTTTGCCAAACATGGATGCCAGCAAATGAACATACAGCCTTCATCCCGCATGGCATTCCCTCCCTTGAGGGGAGGGGTAGGGAGAGGCTATTCACCAAACGCCCACGCCCTGTTTGCGTTGCTGTCACACCAGACAGTTTAAGGAGAGGGATACAATTATGGGACAAGTTCAGTACCGTAAGTCAAAGATGACCTTGAATTTCCGTGAGGACAAGCCTGAGGTCTACAAGGTTCACCAGATCAGCTACCCTATGGTGGATTTCGCATCATTGCTCAAGGAGGTAGCGCACGCCGAGAACATCAACGAGACACAGACATCGGCTGTGATCCTCGGTCTGCTCAACCGTTGCTCCATGTACCTTGGCATGGGCCACGGCGTGAGCCTCGGCACCTTCGGCTCTCTCAAGCCAGTGCTTCGCTCCAAGACCTGCAAGAAGAAGGAGGATGCGGACGCTTCCACCATCAACAAGAAGGTGGTCCGCTTCTACCCTGGCAAGGAGTTGCGCGATGCAGTGCAGTCTATCACAGTATCTGATCTTGAGAGCCTCAGCGACATGATTGACTAACAGTCAGCCGCTGAAAACAGGAAGAGCACCTCGATTGAGGTGCTCTTTTTGTTCACGTCGCTTCTCTCGCCTCTAAAAATGTCAAATGGAAGCGTAGCGTTTGATGTTCTTAAATGGAGGTCAAGAAAATTATCCGACAAAGAGCACCCTTGCGAGGGTGCTCTTACTCGTTCCTGTCTTTGTTGATCATGTCGAGGTAATTAACTTGCTTGGGGTGCAGCTGCTTGGCGTAGCGGCGGAAGCGGAGGAGTGGAGAGGTTAGGTGGTTAGTCATCTTGTTCTGGTATATCGAATGTTAGGATCACGTTTTCTGTGTTAGCTGCAATTCCTAATATACCTTTGGTAATAACATTGAGACCAATTACGCAATCGAATTTAGGGCTGCTATATACATTTGCTTCCACATGTTCCAAATGGTATCCACTGCGCAGATAAATGTCACAATGTGTAGTGCCGACTTGTATTTCCTTATCAAAGATATCCACCGTTTCATGTCCTTCGATAGGCAGATGCAGGGCTTCGGCTATATGTGATGCTATAACCAGCTTAGATGAACCTGTGTCCCATAACGCTACACATTGTGTCCACAGTTCGTGATTGTCGCAATTTGCAATCTGTATGTCTTCTTGCAGACCTTTTGTCCCTGCGGGATAGGCGTTGGTAATTCTACTTGCCATCGTCCTCCTGTATTGCCTTGTTTTGTATTACGATGAACAGAGGTCGGCTCTCATCCCTCTCCGCTCTTTTATATGGCTGAGGTGGCACGTCTGGAATACAGTCGCTGAATCGCTTGATTGGTTTGTCGCTTATATCGTATGTTCCTAATATTGGCAATGTATCCATATAATATGATTGTTATTAGTTGAAATCTAGGTGCAAAGGTACGGACAATATTCCACATCTGCAATATATATTATATGTTATATGGCAGAGACTTCCTATTTTTCAATTTGTGTAACTTTTTTCGTTCATTTCCTTGGAGCGTGTGCTGAACATTCATACATTTGCACCCGACTTAATTGATTTAATTCAAATATAAAACTTATGGATTCGGGAAAGCAACAAATGATGAATCTTGACAAGATACAGGACGTGGAGCGTATGAGCTCACTCCAGTTGGCAGAATTTTCCCAGTTGCAAAAAGCGTAGAAGTGGGTAATGGTGGTTCTAAAATGATTCCTTGCTACATGCTCACAAAACTCCAAACTCTTTTCATTGCCACCAAGTTCAATGACGATGCTCGTGCCAAACTCGTTCTCGCATGGCATCAGTTGGAAATGGAGAAGCGTGGCAGGATTCCTCACACATTCGCGCAGGCCCTTCGTCTTGCTGCCGAACAGCAGGAGCAGATAGAACAGCAGCAGGCACAGCTTGAAGCACAATCATCGCAGATCTTGCAGCTCACATCAGAGGTGCTCAAGATGGAGAAGACTCAGACATATATGGATAAGATATTCGCTTGTCCATCTACGGTGAAGACAACTGTCATTGCTCAAGACTACGGCATGTCGGCAAAGTCATTCAACAGTCTGCTCAACAGACTGGGTGTGCAGTATCGTTGTGGCACCGAATGGATATTGTATGCCAAGTACCTCAAGGAAGGATACGTGAAGGATAAGCCATTCCTCTTCAAGCATAAGGATGGCACCGAAGGTGTGTGCAGCAATGTGCAATGGACTCAGAAGGGACGTGCGTTCCTCTACCATTTCCTCAAAGAAAAGAATGTGTTGCCACTGATAGAATCACAAAGATAAGCATCTATCTAAGGTCATCTGAGTGGCTTCGCTTACATCTTAAAAAAAATCTCAAATGGAAGCGAAGCGTTTGATGTCCTCAAATGGAGGTAAAACAAAAAGAGCACCCTTGCGAGGGTGCTCTTATTGTTTTGCCTTTTTGAAGATTGCTGACAGGATGACAATGCATGCAGTGCCTCCGAATATTGTGCCTATAACATCGTAACCATTAACAATGAGGTACAGGCTTCCACCAGTTAGAGCCAAGAATACTATTG
>JAZRYI010000051.1:0-38513 GCA_045600665.1 Bacteroidaceae bacterium | reverse complement strand
CGCCGCTGCCTTGTCATTCTTCAACCTGTAAGCAGTCTGTCAAAGATCGATTTCTGTCATTTCGGATAGCGGCATAAATAGCCGTCCGGGGCGAGAACCTCGGTTGCTTCCCGAAAGCGAGTGCAAAGGTAGGGAGTTTTTGATTAATGACAAAATATTTAGAGACTTTTTTTTCGAAAAAGTGCAAAATAGTCGTTTTTGACGCAATTTAATACAAGTTTTTAGCAGAATAAAAGGAAAATGGCGTATATTTGCACAATGAAAGCATAACTAATAACAATAAGATTAAAAACACTAATTGATCTATATGAAGAAATCAAAGTTTTTGTTACACATTATTATATATATGTGCACGGCGACTGGCTTTGCGCAGACGCTAACACTGGAGAAAGCAGTGGCAAACTGGAGTACCATACCATTGAAATCGCCTGGACAGAGCGTGTGGGGAGCAGGCGGAATGCCATACGAGGAGGCAAATGCTGCCGCAGACGACAGCAGCGAGGGCGAAGGCAAGTGGAAACTGGCATTCCACGACACAAAGAAAGTGTGGCGATACAACACGAGAGGCGCATATACGCTTGTGGACAAGGCAACGAACAAAAGCAGAGAGCTCGGCAAAGGATTGCCAGCATCGTCGCTGATGTTTGCAAAACTGTCTCCTGACGGAACAAAGGTGGCATACGTGAGCAACAATAACATTTATATGGAGCACTGCACGCTGGACGAGCAGAGGCCAGAGCAACTCACGTTTGACGGATGCGACTCTATAGTGAATGGCACTTTTGACTGGGTGTATGAGGAGGAGTTTGACTGTCGCGACGGTTTCAGATGGAGCGCAGACAGCAAGTACATCGCGTACTGGCATTCGAACACAAGCGGCACTGGCACGTTTGATATAATAAATAATGTGGACGGCCTCTACCCTACTATTCAGAAATTTCCTTATCCAAAGGCTGGCACGCAGAACTCAGCCGTAAAGATTGGCGTGATAGACATCTTTGGTGAAAGCAGGAAGCAGAATGGCATTGCAACACTGGAGCTGAGCGAGCCAACGACAACATGGCTCGACATTGCAGGCAATGACGGCGTGAACCGCGACTGGTATCTGCCAAGAATGGAGTTCGTGCCAGGAACGAACAGATTAATGATTCAGCAGATGAATCGTCAGCAAAACATTAATAACGTATGGACTTGCGAGGTGGTGAACGGCGAAGGCAAGAATCCACGCATCCTTATCACTGACAGCGACAAGGCTTGGGTGGAGGCAAATGATGACATCCATTGGCTGAAGGGAAATAAGTTCTTCACGTTCACAAGCGAGAGAGACGGTTGGAGACACATCT
Source organism: Bacteroidaceae bacterium (assembly GCA_045600665.1). GTDB lineage: Bacteria > Bacteroidota > Bacteroidia > Bacteroidales > Bacteroidaceae > Minthosoma. The sequence goes on along the minus strand of JAZRYI010000051.1, from coordinate 37,170 downwards.
ACCGCGTGTCGGCTGATGGCAAGAAATGGGTGTGCCTGACGAAAGGCGACTATGACGTGGTGCGAGAAGCGGAATATGACGAAAAGCGCGGCTACATCTATTTCATTGCGACGGAGAAGAACGCTACGCAGCGATACATGTACAGGACGAGCGTGTATGGCAACGGCAAGGTGGAGAGAATAAGCGGCGAGAAAGAAGGTCAGTACTCGTATGTGTTCTCGCCTGGCGACGAGTATGCATTGGAGAGATTCAGCAATGCGTCAACGCCTCCGCAGTATAGGAAGATGAAGATGAACAAGAATGGCAAATGGGAGGTGGAAGAGTTGCTGGAAGACAACCACGAGGCTGCGGAGAAGTTCAAGGCGCTGGGGCTCACTCCAAAGGAGTTTGTGAAGTGCAAGAGCGGTGACCTGGAGTTGGATGCATGGATAATAAAGCCAAAGGATTTCGATCCAAGCAAGAAATACCCTGTGATTGACTATGTGTATGGCGAACCTGCCTCGGCGACTGTGCAGGATGTGTGGGAGACTTCTCTCTTCTGGCAATACCTGGCGCAGCAAGGATATGTGGTGGTGTCAATTGAAAACAGAGGAGCTAATAGCCCAAGAGGACGTGAATGGAGAAAGTGCATATACGGAGAAGTGGGCGTGGCTGCAAGCGAGGATCAGGCAAGAGGCATTCAGGATCTGTGCCGACAGTTCTCATGGATGGATCCAGAGAGAATCGGTATCACAGGATGGAGCGGTGGCGGCAGCCAGACGTTGAACTGCATGTTCAGATATCCAGAAGTATTCAAGACCGGAGTTGCTATTGCGTTTGTGTCTGATCAGAAACTGTATGACACCATTTATCAGGAGAGATACATGAACACTCCGCAAGACAATCCTGAAGGCTACAAGAAAGGATCGCCAATAAATTATGTGAGCGGATTGAAAGGTAACTTGCTATTGATTCATGGCACAGGAGATGATAATGTACACTATCAGAACTGCGAAAAGCTTGTGAACGAACTGGTTAGGGAAGGTAAAGTGTTTTACCAGCTTTCTTATCCAATGCGAACTCATTCGATAAGCGAAAGAGCGGGAACATCGTTGCACCTTAGAAAGTCGATAGTTGATTTCTTTATGAGGAATTTGCCTGTTGAATGCAAGTGAATGTTAGATCTCTTCGATGCTGACTGCACCTCGGCGATTAAGGCACACACGGAAACGCTTGAAGTCGGTGTTGCCTTGGTAGCGGATGCGAGTGATGAAGTGAACATAATATGCCTTTTCTGCCTGGACGGTGTGGTAGGTGGGGATGCTTAATGCTGACGCAGTAGGATCTGTAGCTTTGGAATCATCGAGAATGTAGGCAGGGACGTGGCTGGAGTCCATGCGGCGAAGGAACTCGCGCAGATTGATGCGCTGGATGGTGTTGACACCCTGAAGGGGATAGTGACTGAGGCGTGCAAGCTCCTTGCCAAAGAGGGAGAGGCGCTGACGATAGATTATCACGTTTTCCTTCGTAGCCATGTTGCCTGTCTCAAGGGTAGAGATACGACCACGCTGCGCAAGAACCTCCTTTGGAAGTTTGTGAAAATGAACAAAATCCATGCCATACTTCATCCAGCCGATGTGTTCGTTTGAGAAGCCAAGCTTCGTTTTGAACTCGTACATGTAGCTGCCCAGCTTGGTGGCAAACCAAATGCGGAGCAGTTCCTTAGTGCGATCCTTGAACATGTAGCTGATGACCAGCGCGATGAAAAGCGGCAGCGTGAAGTTGCCGTATGTCTGTTGAAAAGAAAAAGACACCACAGTGGCAAATACCATGCTGACGCCTGCGGCAATCATAAACACGAACTGCTGAAGCAGAAACGTGTTACTGCGAGGCTTGGCAAGAATCCAGAGGTCGCTCTCTACATATTTCTTAAGCTGACCAGCACGATGGATGAAATTGCGGTTGTGAGATGTGATGTCAGGATCGTTTGAGCGTGGCGAAGGATTGTCGCAAGGCATGAGGTAGCCACGCGAACGCTCGTATTTGATATCGTCCTCAAGATAGGAGAATAGCGGTGATGCTATCGACTGATAATCATCGGAGTACGTTTTCTTAAGGTGATCAAGAATACGAAAAAACGAAGTACCAATATTGCGACACAGATACTCATCGCCAAGGAAGAAATAGCTGCGGAGTTCGGGCGTAATCTTGTCGATATTTGTAGTGTACTGCATATTGCGATACGATGCAACAATGTCAGTAATGTGGTAGACAAGAGACTGAACAGCAATGCGGCATGACTCAGCATCGTTCAGCTTGTAGATACGGAATGCCTCATCGCGAAGAGCACTGCGCACGATGCTGCAGAACATCTTTATCTGATGCTCATACATCTTCTCGTGGCGTGCTTGCTTCTGCGGTGTGGTTGGTTTGCCAATGATGATGCACCATTTCTCCAGTCGGGAAAGGGGCAGCTTATTAGGATTGGCAATGTCCTCGAGAGTGAATGATGGCGTGATGAGGCGCACCATAGTGCGGAAATCACGATAGAAGCTCTCCTTAGTGTATGTGCTTTGATTTATGCCAAGAGTGTCGGGGATGAACACCCAAGTGTCCATCTTGAAGTCGCTCTCCTCTTCCTTGCTGTCTCGCGAGAAGCCAATCTTAAACTCGAGAGTGTAGCGATCGTGTATGTCACCCTTGATATCGTACACTTACTTCTTTTTCTGCTGAGTAGTGGCACCAGTCTGTCCATCCACAGGCTGCTTCTTGTCGTCCTTCTTGCCGTCGCTCACCACTGTTGCCTCGTAGCCAATCTTCTGGAAAGCCGCAATAATCTTCTTCGAGTCAGTTTTGTCAGCATCGTAAGTGATAGTGACAATCTTCTGCTCCAGGCTGGTGTCAATCTTCTTCACGCCCGAAGTGAAGCGGATGTTGTTCTTTATCTTGTTCTCGCAATTGTTGCAATGCATCTCTGGCGCAGTTTTCACTACAAGCACCTTGAGGTCTTTTGCAAAAGCTGCAGCTGAGCAAAGCATTGCCGCAGCAAAAAGTGTGATAATCTTATTCATTGTTATTTGTTTTAGGTTTATGACTGCAAAATTACAAAATCATTTCGCTAATTAGGCACAAATCGGAGACAAAAAAGCGTTTTTCTACGGTTTTTAACTCTTGTAATATAAATAATGTGTACCTTTGCATTATTATGGATAATATTTCAATAGAAATCAAAGGCCTTGACACAGGCTACAAGATAAAGGGTGGCAACAAGATCGTTGCCTCTAACCTCAACGCTTCGCTCAGCAGAGGCGAGATGACATGCCTGCTCGGGCCCAACGGAGCTGGCAAATCCACATTGCTCCGCACGCTCTCAGCCTTCCAGCCAGCATTGGGCGGAAAGGTGGAAGTGATGGCGCAGGACATCAAATCATACAAGAACAACGAGCTCGCACGACTGATCAGCGTGGTGCTCACCGACAACTCAGGCATCAAGAACATGACCGCCTGGGAAGTGGTGGCTATGGGCAGAAGCCCCTACACAGGATTCTGGGGCAAGTTGGGCGAGAAAGACAAGAAGGTGGTGGAGAAATGCCTTGGCTGGGTAGGCATTGAAGACCTTGCAGAGCGCAAGATGCAGACGCTATCCGATGGTGAAAGACAGAAAGTGATGATAGCTAAGGCTATTGCGCAAGAGACACCAATCATCTTCCTGGATGAACCGACTGCATATCTCGACTACCCAAGCAAGATTGCCATGATGCTACTTCTGCATAGATTGGCAAAGGCTCTCAACAAGACAATTTTCCTGTCCACCCACGACCTTGAGCACGCCCTGCAAGTGGCAGATCAGGTGTGGCTGCTTGACCAGCAGCTCGGCTTGACCACAGGATTGCCCGAAGACCTCAGCATAGACGGCAGCATAGAGAAATACTTTGCGCGCGAAGGCATGAACTTTGACAGAGAAACGTGCGTGTTCAGCATCGAGCATGAAACAGCCAGAGAGGTGGCAGTGGAAGGGAATGAGGACACCTTGGAATACAAACTCTGCACTAAAGCTTTGATTCGCAACGGAATCATGCCAGTGAAAGGCACAGGCGAGCATGCTAATGACATAGTGAAGATCAAGATTCCTGGCGACGGCACTTTCCGCTTGATGGAGCACGGCAAGGAATCCGTGAAAGTGGATAAGATTGCTCACCTGCTCAAGATGATAGTGCCAACCATAACCAAGCACCAGATTTCTGCCATCCGTGATGCTGCCGACATGAATCAGTACGAATAAAAGCCCCTGCATGAGACGAAAATCAATTATCTTTTTCATCACATGGTGCTTGGCTATGGCAACTTTTGCTATCCCAGCAAAACGTGTTGCCGTGAAGCTGGAGCAGCCTGGCGGAACGAGCATTACCGCATATCTGTGCGGTGATGAGCATTGCCATTTCTATGTGAATGAGAACGATAAGATGCTCATTGAAGGTGAAGATGGATTCTATCGCATTGCCACGTCAGACGAAGAGGCAACCATCTGCAATCGGTGGCAAACAAAGATTGAACAAAGCAACAAACGCCGAGCGAAACGAGCCAAAGCCAATTTGCGCAGTTGTGATTCAAGAGGCAGAAAAGCTTTTGGCCAACGAGGCAATTACATTGGGAAGAAAAGAGGGCTAGTGATTTTGGTCAACTTCCTTAATCTCAGTATGAAAACACCAGATGCAGAAGTTGCATTCGAAGAGCAATTCAACAAAATTGGATATAGCAAGAATGATCACATCGGCTCTGTGCATGATTATTTCTACGACCAGAGCTATGGACAATTTGATTTGACATTCGACATCGTGGGGCCTGTGCGCGTGAGCAAGGAATACAGCTATTATGGCAAGAACGACAGTTTCGGTGACGACATGTACCCAGGAACGATGGTGATTGAAGCTTGCCAGTTGGCGGATGACTATGTCGATTTTTCCGACTATGATTGGGATGGCGATGGCGAAGCTGACCAAGTTGTCATCATCTACGCAGGCTATGGCGAGCACGCTGGAGCAGCGAGGAGCACCATCTGGCCACATGAGTATGAACTGGATTTGGCAAGAGAATATGGCGATGGCGATGGCGCTATCACGCTCGATGGCACACGAATCAACTCATACGCAGTAAGTTGCGAGCTGTGCGGAAACACAGGCAACATTATTGATGGAATTGGAACTGCTTGCCATGAGTTCAGTCATTGTATCGGATTGCCAGATCTCTACGACACAATCAACGGAACTTATGGCATGGGCGATTGGGACCTTATGGCATCAGGAAGCTACAACGGCCCGTTTTGGAGCGGCGAGGTGCCATGTGGATTCTCTGCATACGAAAGGGAGTTTGCAGGGTGGCTGAATTTCAGGGAACTGGACTCTCCGTGTACTATCAGCGGAATGCCTTCGCTGAATGACAAAGGAGTGGCGTATGTCATTTACAACGATGGCAACAGGAATGAATTATTTATTTTGGAAAACAGGCAGAATGATCGATGGTTTGAATTTGTGGGCATGACTGAAGGCTATCATGGAATGCTTGTGACACATATAGATTATGACGAAAAGACATGGCTGGATAACGAAGTGAACACAAGCGCTACGCACCAGAGAGTTGCCTACATTCCGTGCAATGGCACACACGCATCGTCAAATGGCGTGCTGTTTCCAAACCGAACAGACAAGCTAACTAATGACTCCCATCAGAATTGTGGCGGAAAGCTGTTCAATGCCAATGTGGATGGCTCATTCTTCATGAACAAAGACATCACAGACATAAAGGAATCTGACGGTTTGATTTCATTCCAGTTCATGGGGGGAGGTGAAGAACAAAACGACATAAGCAACATTGAGAAAGAACAAACAGAAAGCACTGAATACTACAATCTTAGCGGAGTCAGAATCAGTCAGCCAACGCAACATGGCATCTACATCATCCGCAAGAATGGTAACGCAAAAAAACACATAAAGAAATGAAGAAGACACTCATAGGAATATGCCTGGCAATGGCGGCGATGATGCCTCTTGCTATGGCAGCACAGAGCGCAGACGAAGTGGAACAGCCATTGTTTGCAAACATGCAAGGCGAAGACAAGGCAGCTGTACTGGCTGTGCACTTCGGCACGAGCGAGGCATCGGCTCACGCCACCATCAGCAAGTTCAACGACAAGCTCAAGGCCGCCTACCCCAACTGTGACTTCCGCGAGGCATGGACGTCGCGCATCATCATCAAGAAGCTGGCACAGCAGGGCAAGAGCATCCTCACGCCCGACCAGGTGATGAGCGAGCTGAAAAAATTGGGCTATACGCACGTGCTCATACAATCCACTAACATCATAGATGGCATTGAAATGCAGTACTTGCGCTATCTGGCTGAGAGCGAGAAGTCGAGCTTCAAGCAGATACGTGTGGGCGAACCGCTCCTCACCACCACCGATGACTACAGGCAAGCCATCAAGGCTACTCTCGCCGCCTACGGCAAGGAGAACGAGATAAATATTCTGGTGTGCCACGGCTCAAAGGATGCAAAAAATGCACACTACACCATGCTCGACTACATGCTCGGCGATATGGGCTACAGCAATGCCTACGTAGCCACTATCGAGGGCTACCCATCGCTGGAGAGCGTGATCAGCAAGCTGAACAAGGACAAGAAAAAGAAGAAGATGCATGTCAATCTCATTCCTTTCCTATTCGTGGCTGGCGACCATGCCAAGAACGATATCGCAGTGGATCTGCCAGAGGAATTGCAGAAAGAGGGCTACAAGGCTTCTGCCACGATGCACTCCATTGGAGAATTGGATACTATACTCGACCTGATTGTTTCTCATGCCAAGCATGCTGAGAAGTACTACACTTACTCCATCAAGGAGCATAAGATGAGGAGCGCAGTGAAATGAGCAAGATAATACTGATCACAGGAGGTCAACGCAGCGGAAAAAGCGAAGAGGCAGAAAGGCTTGCTTTGTCGCTGGCAGACAATCCCATCTACATGGCAACGGCGCGCATTTGGGATGATGAGTTCCGTCAGCGCGTTGTGAGGCATCAGGAAAGACGAGGACCTCAATGGACTAACATCGAGGAAGAGAAGGAGTTGAGCAAGCATGACGTGAATGGGCGTGTGGTGCTGATTGATTGCTTGACGCTATGGGCAACAAACTTCTTTTTCGACATGAAATCGCACGTTCACCCTGCTTTAGATGCTGTGAAAGCTGAGTTTGACCAATTCACTTCGCAAGATGCAACATTCATATTCGTGACCAATGAGATTGGTCTGGGCGGAGTAAGCGAGAACGAGTTGCAGAGAAAGTTCACCGACCTGCAAGGGTGGATGAATCAGTACGTTGCATCGAAGGCAGATGAAGTTTATTTAATGGTAAGCGGAATAAAAGTAAAGATAAAATGATACAGGCTACAGATAAGACATTAGAGCAAGCTTTGCAAAACAAGATTGACAACCTCAACAAGCCGAAGGGCTCGTTGGGACGATTGGAAACACTTGCTTTGCAGATTGGCTTGATACAGAACACACTCAACCCAAAGCTCACACATCCTTGCCACATACTCTTTGGCGGAGATCATGGCATTGAAAGAGAAGGCGTCAGCTTTAGCCCTCGCGAAGTGACATGGCAGCAGATGAAAAACTACGGAAAAGGTGGTGGCGGAGTGAACATGTTCTGCCGTCAGCACGGGTTCAGACTGCGAGTGGTTGACGTTGGAGTTGATTATGACTTCGACCTAAAGGAAGAGGCTCACATCATCGACCGAAAGATTGCGCATGGCACAAAGAACTTCCTCAACGAGGCAGCTATGAGCGAGGAGGAATACAAGCGCGCCTTAGCCATCGGTGCAGAGATGGTGGATGAATGCTGCAACGAAGGATGCAACGTAATCAGCTTTGGCGAGATGGGCATTGCTAACACAAGTCCGTCGAGCGTGTTCATGAGCCTATTTCTCGACATTCCTTTGGAGCAATGCGTAGGCGCAGGCTCGGGATTGAGCAAGAGCGGCATAAGGCACAAGTATGAGGTACTGAACAAGAGCGTGGAAAACTTCATGAGGCATGTTCGTGCATCGCATGACTTAGCAAATGCTCTCAACCCACCTCTTGCCATGTCAAACTACATCATTCGCTACTTCGGTGGTTTCGAGATGGTTGCAGCCATAGGCGGTATGCTCAGAGCAGCTGAGCATGGAATGGTGATTCTCGTCGATGGGTTCATCATGACCGCTTGCATGTTGGCTGCTTCAAAGTTGGATGCCGCCGTAATGGAGTACGCTGTGTTTGGTCATTGTGGTGATGAAGGCGGTCACAAGATGATGCTCGACAATATGGGAGCAGAACCATTGCTGCATCTTGGTCTGAGACTAGGCGAAGGCACAGGAGCGATATGCGCCTACCCTATCGTTCAGTCGGCCGTGAATATGATTAATGAAATGGACAACTTCGCACATGCGGAAATAACAAAGTATTTTTAATATAAATGTACAGAATCCTTGCAGCATTCATGTTCTTCACACGCTTGCCGTTGTGGAAGATAGCAAATGTGCCAGCAGAGCATTTCAAGAAAGTGGTGCCGTTGTGGCCGATGGTGGGGTGGCTGACGGGAGGAGTGATGGCTTGTGTGTATATCCTCACCTCCATGCTCTTGCCTTCTGTCATTGCCATTATCTTTGCGCTCGTGGCGAGAGTGCTGCTTACGGGCGCATTGCACGAAGATGGCTTTGCCGACTTCTGCGATGGCTTCGGAGGAGGAACAACACGCCAGCGCACTTTGGAGATAATGAAAGACAGTCACATCGGAACTTACGGCGTGTTAGGTCTGATATTGTACTACGCTCTTATCATCGCCACTCTACATTCGGCTGCGCCTCTCTTTGCCCCAGGCATTCGTCCTTTTGCCATGGGAGCCATGCTGATGTGCGGCGACACATTCTGCAAATGGGCAAGTTCGACAATCATCTACACCCTTCCCTATGCTCGCAAGGAGGAAGAAGCAAAGAACAAACTTGTCTATGCATCTGTCTCGATAATAGAGAAAGCTGTCAGCTTCGCCATAGGCTTTTTGCCAATATGCTTGCTCTGGCACAAAGGAATGATATTCATCCCATCTGCCATTGCAGCCATCATCACATGCCTCATATTGTTCCGCACGATGAACAAGCGCCTACAGGGCTATACAGGCGACTGCTGCGGAGCAACATTCATAATCAGTGAACTGGTATTCTATTTCACCACTCTAATCACCCTAAAACTCATATCAATCTAAACAAGACATCCACACTCCCACCAGTCACCCTCGCCCTAAATGGGGAGAGGGCTCGGGGAGAGGGGCTTCTATTTTCTTATGGCAAATCCATATCTCGAAATACAAAACCTCACCAAGCGCATCGGTCACCGTGTTCTATTTGAAGACGTGACCTTCACCATCAACGAGCGTGAGCACATAGGTCTCATAGCCAAGAACGGCACTGGCAAGTCCACTCTCCTCAGCATCATTGCAGGAAACGAAGGCGACGATGGCGGCAAGATGATTTTCCGCAATGGAATCAAAGTGGGCTATCTGGAACAAACACCAACCATCGAAAAGAGCGAACTTGCCAATCGCGATGCTGAATACATGCAGCGATACAAACAGTTCCTCACTCAGATGAAGATAACCGAGGATGAAGCTCTGCGCGATGCTACTCAGCTGAGTGGTGGTCAGATAAAGCGAATTGCGCTCTCCAGAGTGCTTGCTGGGCAGCCTGACCTGCTTATTCTCGACGAGCCAACCAACCACCTTGATCTTGAGATGATTGAGTGGTTGGAGAATATGCTGAGCCGTTCCACAATGGCAATCCTGATGGTCACTCACGATCGATACTTCCTCGACCGCATCTGCTCATCTATCATCGAGATGGACAACTCGCGCATCTACAAATACAACGGCAACTACTCCTACTATCTCGAAAAGCGACAAGAGCGCATAGACAACATGAATGCCGAGATAGCGCGTGCCAACAACCTCTACCGCACAGAGTTGGAATGGATGCGCTCCACACCTTGCGCCCGCAGCTCGAAGGCTCGCTATCGCATAGAATCATTCTATGAATTGGAGAAAATGGCAAAGCAACGCATCGACGAGCGCAATGTGCGACTCGAGATGGGAGGCACATACATAGGCAACAAGATTTTTGTTGCCACAGACGTGAACAAAGCCTTCGACAGCAAAGTCATTCTCCGTGACTTCAACTACAACTTCACTCGCTACGAGAAGATGGGCATCGTGGGCAACAACGGCACAGGCAAATCCACCTTCGTCAAGATGCTCCTTGGCATAGAGCCACAAGACAGCGGCACGATAGAGATTGGCGAAACCGTACGTTTCGGCTACTACTCCCAGCAAGGCATGTCATTCCGCGAAGATCAAAAAGTGATAGATGCTGTGCGCGACATAGCAGAATACGTCGATATGGGCAACGGCGAAAAACTCTCTGCCAGCCAATTCCTGCAGCACTTCCTCTTCCCACCAGAAGAGCAGCATAGCTACATCTACAAACTGAGTGGAGGCGAGCGCCGCCGACTCTACCTATGCACCGTGCTGATGAAAGCGCCAAACTTCCTCATTCTCGACGAGCCGACTAATGACCTCGACATCGTCACTCTACAAATTCTCGAAGACTATCTCAAGTCCTTCCGCGGCTGTCTCATCATCGTCAGCCACGACCGCTACTTCATGGATCGCGTCGTTGACCACACCCTTGTCTTCCACGGCCAGGGCGAAGTGCAGGACTTCCCAGGCAGCTATAGTCAGTATCGCATGTGGAAAGATCAGAAGGACAAAGAGCCAGCACAGGACAAGAAACCGTCGGGCAAGAATGGCCCTTCTCCTGCAGAAAAACCTTCAGACGGACGCAACCAAAACCGTGCCCGCAAACTCACCTTCAAAGAAAAGCAGGAATTTGCCCAACTGGAGAAAGACATCGCCGCCCTCGAACAAGAGAAGCACGACATCGAAACAGCCCTCTGCGGCGGCACCACTTCGGTGGACGAAATCACCCGTCTCAGCAAGCGTCTGCCCGAGCTAAACGACGAGCTGGAAGAAAAGGAAATGCACTGGCTGGAGCTGAGCGAGTTTGCTTAGCCATACCAACATACCACAAGACGTTTTCTTCCGCTAATGCAAAGAGAGTGTTTCCCTCTGCAAAATAAAACAACAACTCCCAAGAACCTCAAATTCTTGGGAGTTGCTATTTCCACACATTAAAGATCACTAGGAATATCGTATTCAAGATAAAAAATGTTATAAGTTCATCAAAAGATTTCCCAAGTGTTGTCTGCCTTATTTGTACCTTATGTGTCGATAATGAGATCATTCAAGCGCTCATCACCATCTGAACTCTTTACCTGAACACATTCTTTCACTATCATTCCTCCCATTTTGTATTTTTCTGTAACGAATTTTCAATCAACGAAGAATCAAAAATCTCTTTTAGGTATTGCGCCACATTTGCAGATTATGAGTAACTTTGTACTGCAATCCTCATTCCTCAGTAAATAAAGAGATGGGGATTTGTGCATTTGGCAGGAAATCACTAACTTTGCACCAAAATAGGAAAAGAACATGAAAATAGTATCGGCAAAGTATATTGGAAGCTGCCCAAGGCAGGATATGTGCCCAACTACAGGATTGCCTGAGTATGCCTTCATCGGACGAAGCAATGTGGGCAAGTCGTCGCTCATCAATGCGCTGACAGAAAGAAAGAATCTGGCGCTCACTTCTTCCACTCCAGGAAAGACTATGTGCATAAATCATTTCTTGATTAATGAGAAGTGGTATCTGGTCGATCTGCCTGGATATGGATATGCGCAGCGTGGCAAGAAAGCGATGGAGAGGCTGAGCAACATGATAGAGCATTACGTGCTGGACAGGGAACAGCTGATCTGCTTGTTCGTGCTGATAGATATTCGCCACGACCCGCAGGCAAAGGACTTGGATTTCCTGAATTTCCTGGGCGAGAATGGCGTGCCTTTCGCTATCGTGTTCACTAAGGCTGACAAGCTGCCAAACTCGAAGATCAAGCCAACGGCAGAGAAGTATATGAACACGCTGAAGGAGCAATGGGAGGAGCTGCCTCCGTATTTCATCACAAGCTCTGCAAATAAACTTGGGCGTGATGAAGTGCTCGATTATATCAATTCTATCAATAAAGATTTATGATTTTTAGGTCATAAACAAAAAAAGGTGCAAAAGTATTTGTGAGTTTGTGTATAATTCACTACTTTTGCATCAGTTTTTATGAGACAATGCATCATGTAGAAAGCTAACCGTTGCATTATCTCTTATTTTTCCCCAACAAAAACTCAATCCAATAAATTTTGCTAAACAGTACGGAGATAGCCATCTCTGTGCCACAATATTATAATTTATGTATAATTTAGACGAACTGAAAGCAAAGCAGAAAGACGAACTCGTGGGCATTGCTGAAGAACTCGGAGTGCAGGACGCAGCCAATATGGATGAGTCGGAACTCTGGTTCAAGATTATTGATGAACAAGCCACTAACTTCGCTTCCACAGCTTCCACAACTGACAAGACAACACGCAAGCGCTCGCGCATAAAGAGCGTGGATAGGGTATATACTGCCAACCAAAGCAAAGCAAAGAAAGTGGACAAGACAATGATGGTGACAAAGGACGACTCGCTCTTTGCCGACCTCTCAGAGGAGGAGAAGAGCATGCTCACTCCTGCCACCACGGAGGAATCTGCTCCCGAGACACCCGCAGAGGAAGCACCAGCTCCAAAGAAGCGAGGCAGAAAGCCAAAGGCTAAGGCAGAAGAGAATGCTGCACCAGAGGCAGCTGCACCTGCAGAAGAAAAGGAGGCAGCTGCACCAAAGAAGCGAGGCAGAAAGCCAAAGGCTAAGACCGAAGAGAATGCTGCACCAGAAGCAGCTACACCTGCAGAAGCTGCAAAGGAAAGCGAGACAGAGAACAGTGAATTTGAGGTGATAGAGCAGATTGACGAAGTGCCAGCAGAGGCAAATGAGGCTGACAAAGGATTCGTAGTGCCAGAGGAAGCTTACGATGCTTCTGCCACAGCTGAGCATAAGGAAATCATCATCAATAAATCTTCTGGCAGCCTTCCAACCGAAGAAGAGTCTGACTTCATCATTCTTGAAGACATCCCAAACGAGGATGAGTTCGCATCACCAATGGACTTCTTTAGCAACAACTATGAGAAAGAACCAGAAACTGCCCCAGTAGCAGACAGCAATAAGAATATTCCATCAAGCAGCGAGCTTGACTTCCTAGATGCTGCACCTATGCCAAAGAAGGAGAAGGTACAGAAAGAAAAGCCATACGAGTTTGACGACATCATCCGTGTGAGCGGCGTGCTGGAAACGACGGACAACTATGGTTTCTTGCGTAGCTCCGACTACAACTACCTTCCTTCTCCAGATGACGTGTATGTGAATCTGCAGCAGATAAAGCACTACGGCTTGAAGACAGGCGACGTGGTGGATGGATTTGTGCGCCCTCCAAAGGAAGGCGAAAAGTTCTTCCCACTCACAAGCGTGGTGAAGATCAATGGCTGCGAGCCAGCCCGAGTACGTGACCGCGTAGGTTTCGAGTTCCTCACCCCACTCTTCCCTGATCATAAGTTCAAACTCTGCAAAGGATTCAACGATAGCCGCTCTTCGCGTGTAGTTGACCTCTTCTCCCCTATCGGCAAAGGCCAGCGCGCACTCATCGTCGCTCAGCCAAAGACTGGTAAGACAATGCTGATGAAGGACATAGCAAATAGCATTGCGGCAAATCATCCAGAAGCTTACCTCATGATGCTTCTCATCGACGAGCGACCAGAGGAGGTGACAGACATGGCTCGTACTGTGAATGCAGAGGTAATCGCTTCCACATTCGATGCCCCTGCTGAAAACCATGTGAAGATTGCTGGCATCGTGCTTGAGAAAGCAAAGCGCATGGTGGAGTGCGGTCACGATGTTGTGATATTCCTCGACTCCATCACCCGTCTTGCTCGCGCATACAACACCGTTTCGCCTGCATCTGGCAAGGTTCTCTCTGGTGGTGTGGATGCTAATGCACTCCACAAGCCTAAGCGATTCTTCGGCGCAGCTCGAAACATTGAGAATGGCGGTTCACTCACAATCATCGCTACTGCTCTCATTGACACTGGCTCGAAGATGGATGAAGTAATCTTTGAGGAATTCAAAGGCACAGGCAATATGGAACTTCAGCTCGATCGCGCTCTTGCCAACAAGCGAATCTTCCCTGCTGTCAACCTCACAGCTTCTTCTACTCGCCGCGATGACTTGCTGCAAGATCAGACCACTCTGAACCGCATGTGGGTAATGCGCAACCACATTGCAGACATGACTGCTATCGAAGCTATGGACTTCCTCTCAAAGCAGCTTGACAAAACTAAGAACAATGAAGAGCTGCTTCTCAGCATGAATGGATAGAAGCTTGTTCCACACACAATACAAAAGAGCAAGAAACAGACCGTTTCTTGCTCTTTTGTATTGTTTCCTTATGCACCTACTTATTTGCCTTCACACATATTCATGTATTCTACCACCTTCTTGTTCTGTCGGAAAGCTTCGGGTGCTCGTCCGTAAATCTCATCAATCTGAGGTGTGGTGGTTGCGAATCCAAACTGATTGAAAGCATTGTTGCAGAGAACGAGGAAGTAGGTCACACCAAGCACGTTGTCGTAGTTCTCTGTAACAAACTCTGTCTCCATCTTATCTATAGCCATCCTGATGCTTGCTTCCTCTTCGCCCAGCTGACGGAGAATCTCATCGTGGTCATATCCTTCTAAAATCATTGAGCTCTCCTTGCGAGGAAGTTCAAGGAGAAGGTAGTTGAGCGAGTCGCGCTCCGCCATGAATGCGTAGAACTTATCATTGAGTGGCGTTCCCTCCACCTTGATGGAAGAGTTCTGCGTGCTCACCTGAATATTGCCCTGCTCAAGCACGATAGGGATATTGTCCACATTGTTGCCAATGAAAAGGCGAACGCACATGATGGAATCAACAGGACCACTCATTGTGAATTTACCATGCAGTATCTTGCATGAATCCACTGACGCATCATTGTCCAAAGGACGCAGGTAAACCATGTCTCCGTCGAAGATGGATTGCAATGATGTACCTGTTATGTTATAATTTTCAGCGCAGGATGTCAACATCGCTATTGTCACCACCAAAAGTGCCAAAAGGCTGGTAATCTTTTTCATTTATTGCGTGTTTCTATAGGTTTTGCTTGTAAACTGTATGCAAATGTACAACTCCTTTTTCAACTAACAAAATATTTCACGCATCTAAGTCAATTATTAAAGTTTTTTTAATGTTTCAAACACTAAGAGGGCATAAAACAAAAAAGAGCACCCACTTTTGAGTACTCTTTCGTTGGTGGGCGTTGACGGATTCGAACCGCCGACCCTCTGCTTGTAAGGCAGATGCTCTGAACCAGCTGAGCTAAACGCCCTTTTGCTAAATGCTCTGCAAAGTTACATATAATTTCGTAACTGACAAAGCATTTAGCATTTTATTTTGCGAAAACTGCTATTTTTTAGAATTCAGCAGTCTTTGGAGTGCGTGGGAATGGAATTACGTCGCGAATGTTCTGCATGCCTGTCACGAAGAGGATAAGGCGCTCGAAACCAAGACCGAAGCCGCCATGAGGACAAGAACCGAACTTGCGTGTGTCGAGATACCACCACATATCCTTCATAGGGATGTTGCGTGCATTGATTTCGCCAACGAGCTTGTCGTAGTTCTCTTCACGAACAGAACCGCCGATGATCTCGCCAATCTGTGGGAAGAGAACGTCTGTGCCCTGTACAGTTTCCTCCATCTCCTTGCCATCAAATACTGGCTTCTCAGCATCAATCTTCATGTAGAATGCCTTGATAGCCTTAGGGTAGTTGGTCATGATGACTGGCTTCTTGAAGTACTCCTCAACGAGGAAGCGCTCGTGCTCAGAAGCGAGGTCGTCGCCCCAGTTGCATGGGAACTCAAACTTCTTGCCATCCTTTATTGCCTGCTGAAGGATTTCGATACCCTTAGTGTAAGGGAGGCGAACGAACTCTGTGTTCACAACAGACTCAAGGCGCTCGATGAGGCTCTTGTCAATCATCTTGTTGAGGAATTCAAGGTCGTCCTTGCAATTGTCGAGAGCCCAGCGTACGCAGTACTTGATGAAGTCCTCTTCGAGATCCATGAGGTCCTCAAGTTCGATGAAGCAAACCTCAGGCTCTACCATCCAGAACTCTGCCAAGTGGCGTGGAGTGTTTGAATTTTCAGCACGGAATGTAGGGCCAAATGTGTAGATCTGTCCAAGAGCTGTTGCGCCAAGCTCACCCTCAAGCTGACCAGACACTGTGAGAGATGTCTGCTTGCCGAAGAAGTCGTCATCGTAGATGATAGAACCGTTCTCGTCCTTCTTGAGGTCGTAGAGGTTCTTTGTAGTCACCTGGAACATCTGACCAGCACCCTCGCAGTCAGAAGCTGTGATGAGTGGAGTGTGGAAATAGAAGTATCCGTGCTCGTGGAAGTATGTGTGGATAGCCATTGCCATGTTGTGGCGAATGCGCATCACAGCACCGAATGTATTTGTACGGAGGCGCATGTGAGCATGCTGACGCATATACTCAAAGCTCTGTCCCTTCTTCTGCATTGGGAAGTCATTGCCGCAGCCACCGAAGAGAGTGATTTCCTTTGCCTGAATCTCTGATGACTGACCAGCACCCTGTGACTCTACGAGCACTCCTGTACAGCTGATGCAGGCACCAGTTGTGATCTGCTTGAACATTTCCTCGTCGAACTTCTCCACATCAGCCACAATCTGAATGTTCTTGATTGTAGAACCGTCGTTGAGGGCGATGAAGTTTACATTCTTTGAACCACGCTTTGAGCGCACCCAACCCATGACAGTAACGTCGCTGTTATAGTTGGTAGATGCAAGAGCATCAATAACTTTTGTTCTTTTCATAATGTTCTATTTGTGTTTGTTTATTCAAATGAACCCATGTGAAGCATAGCAACTTCCTGCTCTGTGAGGAAGCGCCAGTCGCCACGCTTGAGACCCTTCTTTGTGAGACCTGCGAACATCACGCGGTCGAGCTTGCAAACCTTGTAGCCGAGGCTTTCGAAGATACGGCGCACAATGCGGTTCTTGCCCGAGTGAATCTCAATGCCCACCTGCTTGCGGTCTGTGTCGCTTGCGTAGCTGATGTCGTCAGCCTTGATGTCTCCATCTTCAAGAGTGATGCCTTCAGCAATCTGCTTCATGTCGGCAGAAGAGCAATTCTTGTCGAGGTAAACGTGATATATCTTCTTCTTAAGGAATTTAGGGTGAGTGAGCTTTGAAGCGAGGTCGCCATCGTTTGTGAAGAGGAGAACACCAGTTGTGTTGCGGTCGAGACGACCTACTGGATAGATACGCTCACGGCAGCAATTCTTCACGAGATCCATCACAGTCTTGCGCTGCTGTGGGTCATCAGAAGTTGTAACGTAGTCCTTTGGCTTGTTAAGGATAACGTAAACCTTCTTCTCAATGCTTACAAGCTGATCGTGGAAGTGAACTGTGTCTGTGCGCTGCACCTTTGTGCCGAGCTCAGTCACAATCTGTCCGTTCACTGTCACAACACCTGCCTGGATGAACTGGTCAGCCTCACGGCGCGAGCAAACGCCAGCATTTGCAAGGAACTTGTTCAAGCGGATTGGTGCATTTGGATCCTCAAGGTACTCCTTGTACTCAATCTGCTTCTTCATGCTGTACTTAGCATTTGGGTTGTAGTCGTTAGTGCGAGGACGGTTGTTGTAGCCGCCACGGCCACCCTGCTGATAGCCGCCACGATTGTTGTAGCCACCACCACGGTTGTTATTGTAGCCACCGCGGTTGTTGTAGCCACCGCCACGATTGTTGTTGTAGCCACCACGCTGCTGGTAACCGCCCTGACGGTTGTTGTAGCCACCACGCTGCTGATAACCGCCCTGGTTCTGCTCGAACTCACCATCCTGCTCACCACGAGGCTGATAGCCGCGATTGTTGTTGTAGCCACCACGCTGCTGATAGCCACCCTGCTGGTATCCACCGCCGCGATTGTTGTTGTAGCCGCCACGCTGCTGATAGCCGCCCTGACGATTATTATTGTAAGAAGAACGCTGATAACCACCCTGGCGCTGGCCGCCTTCCTCGGAAGAAGATGAACCGAAGCCCGCTGGACGGAAACCACGCTCGTTCTGATTGCCATTAGAACTGTATGCTGCGCGATCGTTGCGATTGAAACGAGGGCGCTGTGGACGGTCGCCGCGATTGAAAGATGGACGACTGCCGTAGTTGTTTTCACGGTTGTAAGAAGGACGATAGCCCTCACGGCCACCTCCGTTGTCAGATGTGTTTTCTGATGCAGGTGCACTGCCCTGCCATTCGTCAAGTTCAGACATAATCTTTAAAATGCTATTAATTAAAAAATCCTGAATGTATAATATCTATTATGTTTTGCTATAAAAACTATCTTTTACACTCCAGTATAGCTGTGTGGTGTAATTGCGCGAAGCTCTGCCTTCACGCTCTCGCTTACTTCAAGACCATCGATGAAGTTGCTGATGCTTTCAGCTGTGATGGCAGAGTTGGTGCGAGTGAGAGCCTTAAGAGCCTCGTATGGATGTGGATAAGCCTCGCGGCGAAGGATTGTCTGGATGCCTTCTGCACATACTGCCCAGCAGTTGTCGAGGTCGCGGTTGATTGCTGCCTCATTGAGGAGGAGCTTGCGAAGGCCCTTCAATGTGCTCTGGATTGAGATGACCATGTGTCCCATTGGCACACCTACGTTGCGGAGCACAGTAGAGTCTGTGAGGTCGCGCTGGAGACGGCTTACAGGAAGCTTCTGGCTGAGGAATGCAAGGATTGCATTCGCCATGCCGAGGTTGCCCTCAGAGTTCTCGAAGTCGATAGGATTTACCTTGTGAGGCATAGCTGAAGAACCAACCTCGCCCGCCTTGATCTTCTGCTTGAAGTACTCCATAGACACATACATCCAGAAGTCACGGTCAAGGTCGATTATGATTGTGTTGATACGCTTCATTGCATCGAAAATCGCACCAAGGTTGTCGTAGTTGCTGATCTGAGTTGTCCACTGCTCACGCTCCAAGCCAAGTTTCTCGCTCACGAACTTGTTGCCGAATGCCTTCCAGTCATAGGATGGATAAGCCACGTTGTGTGCATTGTAGTTGCCTGTAGCACCACCGAACTTAGCAGTAATCTTGCATGCCTTGAGCTGCTCAAGCTGCTCTGTGAGACGGTACACATATACCATTACCTCTTTGCCAAGGCGAGTTGGAGATGCTGGCTGACCATGAGTCTTAGCAAGCATTGATACTTCCTTCCAATCTTCTGCATATTCCTTGAGCTGTGCGATGAGCTCTTCCACCTGTGGATAGAAAACCTCGATGAGTGCGTCCTTGATAGAAAGAGGAACGCTTGTATTGTTGATGTCCTGGCTTGTGAGACCGAAGTGGATAAATTCCTTGTAGTCTTCAAAGTTACCAATCTTGTCAAGTTCTTCTTTGATGAAATACTCCACAGCCTTCACGTCGTGGTTGGTCACCTTCTCGATGTCCTTCACACGCTGAGCATCCTGCTCTGAGAAATTGCGATAGATATCGCGCAACTGCTCGAAGAGGCTATTGTCAAAGCTCTTCAACTGTGGAAGTGGAAGTTCGCAAAGAGTGATGAAATACTCAATCTCCACTCTTACGCGGTACTTAATAAGTGCATACTCTGAAAAATAAGAAGCCAAGTCCTTAGCCTTGCTTCTGTAGCGACCGTCAATAGGCGAGACAGCCGTAAGTACGTTAAGTTCCATATCTTATGAATTTCGTTTATTCAATCTGTTAATTTTAAGTGATTCTATAAGTCGTTTAATTCGAAGAAAATGTTTCTGAATTATATTCTGTATAAAGTCTATTTTACAATCTTCGGCGTCACCAAGACGCATCACATCTTATATGCTTTAACTAAATTTGCGACAAAGATATACAATTTAAATATATTAAGAGCTAAGTTGTATCAGAAAAAATGTGTCGCACACCAATATTTCGTTTTTTTAACCCTTATCAATCGCAGAAATGCGAAATACGGTGTACACCTCCACCACAACAAAGAACACAAACAGCAGCAGCCAGCTTGATGCGCCAACCCACACTCCAAAGTAAAATCCTGCAGGCGTGTTCATCAGCGCAGCCGCAATCACCAGAGCTACGATGCCGAACACGCGCTGATGGTATAGACGACGCAGCGTGAGCTCGCGAGGATCAGTGGGCGAGTATTTCATGTAGAAAGGCGTCTGCAAGAATCGCCCTAATGCAAGCAGCACAGTGCCTGCAGCAATAATGATGCCTGCAATGGCATGGTTAGTCAGCCATACAACTGCAGACAATAGCACCAATGACAATCCTGCCACTTCGGCATATCCAAGTATCTTCTCTTTATTCATCCTCGTCATCTTCTATAATGAAAATATCCTCATTCTCCGTCTTCATATAGTAGCGCTCACGAGCCACTTCCTTTATTGCCTCGTTGTCGTTCTTCAATCCGTCCAGTTTCTGCTTGTCCTGCTCAAACCTGCGATTGTAGTCCGCAATCTCACCTTTCAGCCTTCCTATCTCCTGCTGCTGGGCTATGCGGTTCACTATGCTCGCCTCGCCCACGAAGCCTATCACGCCAATGAACACTCCCAGTGCGATGAAATACTTCAGTTTGAAAAGCCAGCGAAAAACACTATGCTTCATATCCTATTCCCCAATTGAAAATTAATTACTGATTGCTAACAGCCTCGCCTGTCACATTCGTGAGGCTCACTACATACTCAAGATTGTCACCAAAGAATATCTGGAAAGTCTTCATTGTGAGCTTCTCACTTGTAAGGTTAGCTGTGTCGATATAGAGATTTGTCACATTATATACATTGCCATTGATAGTGGCTGTGCCTTCCACGCCAACGCCTTCGTCTGACATAGACATAGTCGTGCATGCAGTGCCAGCTGTGAGCACAAGACCTGAGATTGTCACCTGAGACATGTTGATGCCATCCACATTCATAGCAGGAATCACAATGTCAGCAGTATTGTTGTTGACTGTCACAGGGATGAGGGCATTGAACTTTGCGGCCGCTGCGCCATTCACATAGCCTCCATCGGCAGAAGCCTTGTAGAGCTTCTGCACCATGCCTGATGCCTGATAGTTGTACACTTCACCTCTCTGACCAATGAGATTCGTAATGAGTTCCTGAATGATTGCGCTGATTACTTCGTCATCTCCACAGCTTGTTGTGACTAAACCCATAGAGCCAATAGCGAGGCACATCGCCACTTTTGCAAATATCTTTTTCATATACAAATACCTTTTTATACTGTTTTCTGCCACGAAGGTAGCAACTTTATTTGTAACAATCAAAACCATAGGCGAAAAACTTCTCCGAATGCTGCGTTTTATACTAAAATACGAACAAAAAAGCACATTCAGCATCAAATGAAATAAAAAAGCATTAAATCACTTTGTTTTTAGAACGAATAATTGTTCATATCGTCTATGTTGACTATTTTTGCACTCAGACAACAGATTTATCACAAAAGCAACAATATATAAAACATATAAAACAGATGAAAAAGAATCTTTTCAGAGCAGCGCTCATTGCACTCGCTATCACAGCAGCACCAGCTGCCAATGCACAGAACAATAACGGCGGCAATTTGCTCGGCGGACTCCTCGGAGCGATTGCTGGACAGACTTCTAACGAGACAGCAGGCGTGGTTGGCGACATACTAGGCAACATCCTCGGCACAAGCACCGTATCAGAGAAATCCATCGTTGGCACATGGTCATACAGCCAGCCATCTGTAGCATTTGAAAGCCAGAACGTGCTCAGCCAGCTTGGCGGCTCATACGCTTCAAACAAGATTCAGAAGAAACTCAAGAAGGGTTTGGAAAAATCTGGCATCAAGCCAGGCAAGTGCTCCATCACATTCAACAGCGACAAATCATTCATCTTCACTGTTGGCGGCAAGGCTCAGCATGGTACATACACAATCAGCGGTTCAAACATCAACCTCACATTCGCCTTGAGTGGCAAGACTGTCACAGCCAACATCAAGCAAGTAGGCAATGCCATGCAGATAGCAATGAAAGCAGACAGAATGCTCCAGCTTGTCAGCACAATTGCCACTAAGGCAAGCGCATACTCAAGTCAGATGGGTACTGTGGCAGCACTGCTCAGCAGCTACTCTGGCATGTACCTCGGAATGGAATTCGCTCGCTAATCTCAACCACACATAAGAACATACAAGAATGACATACGCAGTGATAGGCACAGGTGCTATTGGCGGTTACTATGGCGGCAAACTGGCACACGCAGGGCAGGAAGTGCACTTCCTCTTCCACAGCGATTACGACTACGTGAAAGAGCACGGATTGCAAGTCGATTCGTGCGACGGCAGCTTTCATCTCGACAACGTGCTCTCCTACGGCAGCACAGAGCAGATGCCTAAGGCTGATGTGGTGATTGTGGGCTTGAAGACCATCAACAACCATCGTCTCCTTACCCTCCTTCCTCCTCTGCTCAAACCCTCTACCATCGTGCTGCTCATACAGAACGGCATCGGCGTGGAAGACGACGTGCAGGCTATGTTCCCTGACGTTCGTCTCGCCGCAGGACTCGCCTTCATCTGTTCGGCAAAGACAGAGCCTGGTCGCGTAAATCATCAAGCGTATGGCAGCATCAACATTGGCAATTACTCATGCAGCGATGAGACTGCCTATCAGCAACTCCTCTCCGACTTCTCTGCCGCAGGCATCACCACCAACAATGTGGAATACAACGAGGCACGCTGGCGCAAAGCCGTGTGGAACATGCCTTTCAATGGCATGACTGTCGCGCTCAACACACAGACAAATCTGTTGCTCCAGCAACCCGAAGTGCGTCACCTCATTCGCGAGCAAATGCTTGAGGTCATCCACGCAGCATGGGCTTGCGGTGTAACAACCATCAGCGAGGACTTTGCCGATGCAATGATACAGAGCACGCTCGATATGGTGCCATACTCGCCATCCATGAGACTTGACTTTGAGTTCCATAGACCTATGGAGATCAACTACATCTATACTCGCCCGCTTCAAATAGCGAAAGAGCACGGCTTCACGATGGTTCGCCTTGAAATGCTTGAAGCGCAGCTGAGATTCATTGAGGCATCAAGCAAATAGAAAAGGTTAAAGGTTAAGGGTTAAAGGTTAAAGAAATAATACTTCGTCGATTGATTGCAAATGCCGTCCAGCTAATGCATCATTGGCAAAACTATAATTTCTTTAACCTTTAACCCTTAAACTTTAACCTTTACACAAACATATTTTAATTCTGTCGAGGTCTTCCCTGACCGAAGCGCTGACGACGCTCTGCCTGAGCCTTCTCGTATGCAGCGAACTGTTCCTCAGTAAGTATAGCCTTGAGAGCAGCATTCTGCTCTTCGTTGCGCTTTCTCATTGCCTCACGGTCGAAGCTCTGACGGAAATCGCCACCAGCAGCTCTGATGGAATCAGTCACTGCCTTCATTCTGTTTGCGTTCTTGAGGCACAAGTCATACACTGCCTTATACTGCTCATCGCTGAGGTTGCAAGTAGTCTTCACTTCTGTTGCCTGGCGTGTAGCCATTTCCTCAGGTTTGAATTCACGGCGCATGCCCATGCCCTGTGCCATCATGCTCATTGTCATAGCCATTGCAATGGCTGAAAGGATAATCTTCTTCATAATCTTTTCTTTTTTATTGGTATAGAGTTAGTATTTTTGTTTATTTGCTTAGTGTGACTCTTCCCAATCAAAAAGGTTTAATCATCCTTCCGTTTTTTATCTCATTTCATTGCCAACTTATAAATCTCCATCGTAGCCTTATGGTCAAGCGGCATGTAGCCTGGCATAATGTCGCCCTTCAGCTTGTGCAAGCGTGTGTTGAGCAATTCAAGATTAGGGGTTTCAATACCGAGCTGTGCGAATGTCACAGGCATGTGCATCACATCATGCAGCCAGGTCTTCAACGCCATCGCGCCCGCAAGGGCATCTGCCTTAACATCTCCTGAGTCAGCAATGCCAAGCACCCTATGTGCCAGCTGAGCCACCTTGGCAGGATTGTGCTCCGATGCATATTGCAGGAATGCTGGAAATATGACAGCAAGACCAGCACCGTGAGTCACGTCATATTCGGCAGAGATCTCATGTTCCATTGCATGGCTGTTCCAATCCTCCTGACGCCCGACAGAGCAAGTGTCGTTGTGAGCTACTGTGCCACACCACATGATGTTCGCTCTTGCCTCATAGTCCTGCGGATTAGCAATGAGACGCGGAGCCACCTCCATTATCGACAGCAGCATACCCTCAGCCAGTCGATCGCCTATCTGCACGTCAGGCGTGTTGCTGAGATAGCGCTCCAGTATGTGAGCCATCATGTCCGTCACGCCGCTCGCTGTCTGCCATTCCGGCAAGGTGAGCGTGAGCTCTGGATTCATCACCGCAAACTTAGGCCTCAGCAATTTAGGGCAGCGCAGACCTGCTTTCACATGTGTTTCGGTATTTGTTATCACTGTATTACCCGAGCCCTCACTTCCTGCAGCAGGAATGGTCAATACCACGCCTACAGGCAGGGCCGACGCTGGTTTTGCCTTGCCGATGTAGAAATCCCAGAAGTCACCTTCATAGCCATAGCCAACAGCTATTGCCTTTGCTGTGTCAATCACCGAACCGCCACCCACAGGGAGCATCATATCAGGATTGAACTTGCGCGCCATATCTATGCCTTCGCGCACTTTAGTGTCGATAGGGTTTGGCTGCACACCGCTCAGTTCACAAGCCTCAACGCCTGCGCTTGTCAGCGATGCCTTCACTCTCTCCAGCAAGCCAGAGCGCACCACGCTGCCACCGCCATACACTATCATCACTTTCTTTGCGCCATACTCCATGCAAAGGTTGCCTACCTTCTGTTCTGTCTCGCGTCCAAACACAAATTCCGTTGGACTATAAAAAATAAAGTTGTTCATCTTTCCGTATTGATGTCTTTTATATGGTTACCAATCCAAGCATCGTTTTCATTCTATTCTACGATTATGTCATAACTGACATCAAACACTTCATCTGGCTTCAGAGTCTGCATCCAAGGTTTATCCTCGTATGCACCATCGTAGCCAACCTTGTCAGTTCTGCCATACCATGGCTCTATGCACACGAATGGGGCACGCTTGTGTGGAGGCGACCATAGTCCCACCAATGGGCTTGTGAACTCAAGCGACAAGTATGGCTTGCGGTCGCAGTCACACAATGTCACCTTAGTCACCTGCGAATTCTCAAATATCAGAGCATCGTTGTCAAAAGTATGGATGTTCAGCGGCAGATAGCCTTCCTCATCCGTATTCACCTCCGACTCTGCGCCTACGCATCCTCCTTCTGTAATCACCGACACAGGCAATGTCTTGTTCTTTGCATCCAGGCAGAAAAAGCCTCTGCCATCCTCTGCCTCCAGCAAAGGCATCATTGCGTCCACGCCCTGCTCTATCACATCATTCGACAGCATCGGCCAGAAGAATGCTGGATGCGCACCAATCTGAAATGCCATTGTCTCACAGCCTGTGTTCTCCACATGCCACATCACCTTCACTCTGTTGTCCTCCAACTTGTAGCCTATCTCCAGTGCGAAGTCGTATGGGTATTTAGCCTTCGTTGCCTCCGACGATGCAAGACGGTAGCGAATCTCTGTCTCGCTCTGACAAACAAGTTCAAAGTCCATGTCACGCGCAAAGCCATGCTGACCAAGCTTATACACATTGCCATGCGAGCGATACTCATTTTGCCACACAGCGCCCACTATCGGGAACAGCACAGGCGAATGTCTCTTCCAGAAAGCTTCGTCTGCCTGCCACAGATACTCATGTCCGCCACGCTTCAGCGAAGCAAGCTCAGCGCCATGCTCCTTCACAGCAATTGTCAGAATTCCGTTCGATAAAGTTTTCATTTCTCTCATTATTAGTTTTATATTCAGTCCCCAAAGTTAATGCTTTTTGTAAGACAAACCAAGAGTCTGCTCAGTCCTTATGGGGGAAGGACTATTGTCCTTTCGGCACAAGGACTGCAGTCCTTCCCCCACAAGGACTGAGAACTTGTAGTAATTGCCGTAGGCCATAATATACAATATTGCTAAATCAGTGCACAGTAGATTTACGCTACTTGTCAAGTTTTGCATTCTTCTCGATAGTCCATCCCTTACGCTGAAGGATGCCGCAATTCTCGCCTTGGAACATCTTTGCAGCTTCCTTGTCGCCCTTGAGTTGCCAATTGAGCCATGCAACTGCAGGGAAGCGGAATTCGCCACCATGAGCCTCACGGTATGTGCCACCATGACCTACAGGGAAATTGACTGCACAAGCTGGCACGTGGCTGATGCGGTGGAAGTCATCCATGCCGTTGTTGTAGGCAATGTCGGTTTCGCCACCTAAGATGTAGATGATTGGGCCATGAATCTTCTTGAGCTGATCCTTGCCTGGCATTGGCATTCCTGGGATTGCGGCTCTTGAATCGATGAAGAGACCTGAGTTGCAGATCATGTATGTAGTGATGCGCTTGTCGGCACAGTTGTAGAGAGTCTGCAAGCCACCGCATGACATGCCTGCTGCACATATTGCCTTGGTGTTGATTTTGCCGTAGAGAGGGCTCTTCTTATTGCTGTTCTGTGCTACCGCCCAGTCGATGGACTGTGTCTGCTGCTCAGGTGTTGACATGTCGCCGTGGAATGGCTCTTCCTTGACAGGAATGTAGCCTGTGGCAACGACAAGGTAGCCGTGAGATGCTATCTCGTTGAGGAACTTGAAGTGCTCCCAAGGTGAGTTGGTGCAGGCGCCGTTGCCCCACACAAGGATTGGGAGAGGGTTCTTCTTGTCGAACTTGCTGAGATCAGAAGGGTAGAAAATGGTGTGTGCCTCAAGGTCTTCGGCTTCAGTCATGATAGCCTTGTATGCTCCTGTGCCGCCATCGTCAACCAATACAGATTGGAGAGGTGCCTTGCGCATCTCCCACCAGTCGAAGTTGAAGAGGTTCTTTTTCTGCATGTTGCCACCCTTGAAGACGAAGTAGAGATCGTGTACGCCCTGTGCGCCTTCAATCGGAGTTGTGAACTCCTTGTATTTATCCTTAGTGTATGGCACGTCGATGCTGCCGATAATCTTGCCGTCAACGGCATCGATGTGAAGTTCCATCTTGCCGCCGAACATGTGGCTGGCGCACGATGCAGTGAATGCGCTTGCACCGTTCTGGAAGTCAACTCCCTTGATGAGGATGTATTCGCCTTCATCGATGTCTGTGACGAAAAGCGTTGGATTCCAAGGTCCTGATGGGTTCTCGCGAGTAGTCTTGAGACCTAAGCCCCATGCCATTGTCTCTGCCTCCACTCGGCGGTAAGGGTTGAAATGACCTACCTGCTCGAGCTTGCAATCGAAGAAGTAAGGGAGTTCTTGGATCGTGCCGTCAGCATTGTATGTCATCTCTGCAGCTGACACCGAACGCTGCTCAGCGTGGCGGCTTGTCTCAAAGCGGAACACGTCGTAGTTGAGACCGAAGCAGTATGACTTGCCTTTGAAGTCGATGATGCCAGGATGGTTGCCACGAGTCTGTGTGGTGTGGTTCATGATGTGGCCTTTGTATTCCCAAGGACCAGTTGCGCTCTTGCTCATTGCGTAGCCAATGCCTTCAGGACAGCATGTGGAAGCGAATGCCATGTAGTAGTTGTTGCCATGCTTGTAGAACCATGGACCTTCCTGATAGTCCTTTACCTTTGGATGCTCCACGATTTCGCCGCTATAAGATATCATATCTTCGTTGAGCTTCACCATGTAGAGGTTAGGGTTGCCCCAGTAGAGGTATGCCTGTCCATCGTCGTCGATCCAAACTGTTGGGTCGATGTCGTACCAATGCTCCTTTTGCCAAACGAGTGGTTTGCCGAGAGGATCCTTGAAAGGGCCGAATGGCGAGTTTGCCACAAGCACGCCAATGCCATTGCCATGGATTGGGCAATACATGTACCACTTGCCGTTGCGTTCGATCACTTGCTCTGCCCATGCACCATTGTTGCCCTTGTACCACTTGAAATCGCGCAACGATGCAACGGCTCCATGGTCTTGCCAGTTCACCATGTCGGTAGAAGTGTAGAGAAGCCAATCCTTCATTTCGAATCCGCCTGCCCCATCTTCATCGTGAGTGGTGTAGAGATATACTGTGTCGCCATGCACATAAGGCGCAGGGTCGGCAGTGTACTTGGTTGAAACAATAGGTAGGTTCAGCTTTTGTGTGCTGTTTTGAGCATTAGCACTTCCGAATGTCAGTGCCAAAAGGCTAGTAAATAAAATTCTCTTCATATTTGTTCTTATATATTATTTAGGTATTTTCTTTGCAAATATAGCGTATTTATGTTATATGAATAAGAAAAAATGCGATTATTTACATTTTTTACTTTATCGTCAATCGCAATTGCTCAATTTTTCGTGTGTGTTTTTATTTCTGCTGATAATAAAAAGTAATGATATGTAATTTTGCATCACACAAAAATCTTGTTGTTTTTTGTATTATTCAACAAAACAGCGTATCTTTGCATTCGAGAATTATCACAATCGCAGTGTGCACAATGACAACAATACAAAAGAAACTATTTGAGCTTCGCGATGCAGAATATGCCCTGTTTCAAGCGAAACTGACTCCTGGCATTCCTATGGACAGCTTCATCGGAGTGCGTGTGCCCGTGCTGAGGAAGCTTGCCAAGGAATACATTAAAGACCCCGAAAGCGAACAGTTCCTTCATGCGCTGCCTCACGAGTATTATGATGAGAATATGCTGCACGGCCTGCTTATTTCGGAGATTAAGGACTTTGACTATTGTATCGAATTGACTGATTGGTTCCTACCTTATGTTGACAACTGGGCTGTATGCGACATCATGTCGCCCAAAGTGTTCAAGAAGCACAAGCAGGAACTGATGCCGAAACTGCAAGAATGGAGCAAGTCAAGCCACACCTACACATGCCGTTTCGGTCTTGAGATGCTGATGACCCACTTTCTCGATGATGACTTCCGTCCCGAATATCTTGAAATGCCTGTTGCGGCACGCAGTGAAGAGTACTACGTGAAGATGATGGTGGCATGGTTCTTTGCCACAGCCCTTGCCAAGCAATGGGATGCCACCATCCCAATCATAGAGAACAAGGCACTCGCACCTTGGACCCACAACAAGACAATCCAAAAGGCGCGCGAGAGCTTCCGAATCACGCCAGAGCAGAAAGAATATCTGAAAAAACTGAAACAATAGAACATTACCATCACTCACTCTCCAAAATTCCTCTCATCGAGGCATGTATTCTCTCAACCAGACAAAAATACACAAATATGGAATACTTATCGCAAGAATGCTACGACAGCCTTGTCGCTGAACTGGACGAACTGATGAACGTAGAGCTGCCAAAAGTCAAAAATGCCATTGCAGAGGCAAGAGCTCAGGGCGACTTGAGCGAGAACTTTGAGTATCATGCTGCAAAACGCGAGCAGGGCAAGCTATTGAGCAAGATTCGTTTCAAACAGCGAGTGCTTCACTATGCACGAGTGCTTGACACCACAAATCTCGACAGCGACACAGCAGGTCTATTTCGCAAGGTAGAGATGCACAACGTTGCCACCAACATGAAGATGGCATACACCATAGTAAACCCACACGAGGCAGACCTGAAGTCTGGCAAAATCTCCATCAAATCGCCAATTGCCGAAGCGCTGGTGGGAAAAAAGGTTGGCGACGTGGTTGAAGTCCACGTGCCAGCAGGAGTGCTGACGCTGAAAATCGACAAGATTAGCTTATGATTTCTGATGACAGCGGCTACCATTCGTCAGTTTATGCTCAACGCTTCACTTAGCATACATCCTGAAAAAAACTCTATCTTCACAATCTCTCCGACTATTAACATTTTTCATTCACACCTCAACTTCAATGCAAATACTCATCGTACTTCTCGCCGCTATCGCTCCAGTATTAGTAGCGCTATTCTACATTTTCAAAAAAGACAGCCAAAAGCCAGAGCCAACTAAATGGTTGATGAAAGCTTTAGGCTATGGAGTCCTGTCAGCCTTTCTGTCTTTTGTGTTTTCCACGCCAGCAAGCTTTCTGTTCGACATGGAGGTGGACGCCGAAACATATTCTTCCATCTTCAATGCCTTTCTCGATGCTTTCCTTCTTGCTGCCATTCCTGAAGAACTGGCAAAGTTCATCATGCTGTGGTTTTTGCTGAGAAAGAATTCGTTCTACGACGAGAAATTTGATGGCATTGTCTATGCCGTATGCATCAGCATGGGATTTGCTGGCATTGAAAACATCATGTATCTCATGGGAGGGATAGATGATGGTTCATGGATAAGCACAGGAATTACCAGAGCAATATTCTCCATCCCTGGACATTTCCTCTTCGCTGTGCTTATGGGCTATTACTACTCTCTCAATCATTTTGGCATAAACCGCAGC
This sequence comes from Bacteroidaceae bacterium, assembly GCA_045600665.1. Classification (GTDB taxonomy): domain Bacteria; phylum Bacteroidota; class Bacteroidia; order Bacteroidales; family Bacteroidaceae; genus Minthosoma. The sequence continues at coordinate 6,580 of JAZRYI010000051.1, read as the reverse complement.
ATCAAGACTAAAGCTATGATTCTCATTGCTCCGATCTTAGCTCATGGCATGTTTGACGGCATCATCCTATCTATGCAAGTGAACGAAGGTCTTGCCATATTCTGCATGTTTGCTTTCCTATTCTTCTTCCACAAACTGAGAAAGAAAGGAAAAGAAAGAATTGAGAAATTGTCATCACTGTCATAAACATAAACAAACCATTTCTTGAAAATGAAAACAAAAGGAATCATTGCCACGCTGCTACTTGCAGCAAGCAGCTTGACTGCATCCGCACAATGTGTGTATTCGGTACAATACAAGAGTCAGGCAGACGTGAAAGTGTATGTAGCGAAATACAAAAGCGAGGCAGACCTCGTAGTGTATCGCTGCAAATACAAGAGTGAGGTGGATGGAAACAAGGGATTGTGGTTCTTTACAAATTATCAGTCTGAGGCAAAGAAGAAAATCTATTTCGTTGACTATAAGAGCGAAGCAGACATCGTCATTTTCTTTGCTGACTATAAGAGTGAGGCTGGATGGAAAAAGAAAGAAAAACAGCATCTGCTGTACTAATTCTCATGACGCAATCTCTCACGCAATGAAACAAGAGAATTTCATTCAATCAAACGATAGCACTCAGTCATTGCACTACATCACCTGGTATCCCGACACAAAGCCTGTCGGTGTGTTGCAGCTTGTGCATGGCATGGAGGAATACATCGACCGATACGACAGTTTTGCAAACTTGATGGTGTCGGCAGGATGGGCTGTCATTGGGCATGATCACCTTGGGCATGGACAGTCTGGGAAATGGGAAAGAGGATTCTTCACCGAGAACGAAAACGGCGAAGACATCCTCATCGCAGACATGCACTGCCTTACAATGCTTGCAAAGAAGCTATGGCAAAATGTGCCTGTGTTCATATTTGGCCACTCTATGGGTTCATTCTTCATCAGGCGATACCTCTCTCTGTATGGAAAAGACGTCAGCGGAGCAATAATATGCGGATCAGGCTGGTACAGCACTTTGGCAACAGGCACAGGATATTGGGCAGCGCGATTGATTGGAAGCATCAAGGGCTATCACTCCAAAGACAAGTTCCTCACCTCCCTATGCTCTCTGCCATTCCTCTTTGCCTTTCGCAACGAAGGCAAAAATGCCTGGCTCAGCAAGAACAAGGAGAATGTGGATCGATACAATTCCGACTCATTGTGTGGATTTGGCTTCACTTGCGGTGGCTACCGATTCATGTACAAGAACCTAATGCTCGTTTCGCAACAGCAGCACTTCGATCAGCTCATTCCTATGCCTCTTCTCATCATCTCTGGCGAGAAAGATCCTGTAGGCGGGAAAAATAGCGTGAATAAAATTGCCAGTCAATACCGCCACTATGGCTTCTCCGATGTTACCGAGAAAATTCTCGAAGATGAGCGTCATGAAATCCTCTTTGAGGCGAATGCTTCTGACACGATGCAATACATGGCAAATTGGCTCAATACGAAAGCACAGCTCATGAATTAAACTTTGAAGTAAAAACAGTTACATTCACTATTCAGCTGCTACAGCTTCGCCCAGTCCTCCCATCTGATTGGCAGAGCGTACAGACCACTGGTCGCTTGGGCTGTGGTGGGCGATTGAGTAGGAAGTGGATGTGGTGAAGTCTATCACCTTGCCATTCTTGCAGATAGCGTAGAGAAGAGCATCGGGCGAGGATGTCCATTTGAGTTTGCCTTTGGCTATGCGCACGTTGCTGACAGGTGTTGCAGGACGAGTGAGGATTGTGGGATCCCATTCGCCAAATATGTTCTGGCGAGTGTATTGGGCTGCCTCTTCGGCAGAGAGGATTGGCTGATTGCGATGCTCTATGCCTTCCTTGTCGATGAAGATTGTGCGGCGACCTGTGAGGTCGAGCTGCTCGCCTGTGGTGAGCATGGTGTTGTATTCGGCATAGAGCGCTGGCCAACCTCCGCTCATGTCTGCCCAGCCGTTGTAGCCCTTCTTGTCTTTTGTGATGGGCGAGACATCGACTTTTGTGTTGAGCCACACAGCTCGTGGAGTGCCTTTGCCCCAAGGGCGACCGAGGTAGTAGGTGACGTCGGGCGTCTCGCTCTTGATGTAGCACGACTGCATGACGTAGCCATACTTGCGCGGAATGGAAGGAACAGCAAGGTAGCCTGCCACTCCGCATTGCTGGAAGGTGACGTTCTGATAGAGCACGTCGCCTTTGCCGCAGATGTAGTCGGTGCGTCCTCGTATCACGCCGCCTTCGAAGTAGAAGCGTCCGTTGGGATTGTTGCTGACGTAGGTGTCTTGATAGCCCCAGATGCAGATATTTTTGGCTGTAGTTAGGTCGGAGCGGTCGTGAAGCACGATATTGCGACCTGTGCGATCGCCCATTGCGCTGCGGAAGGTTATGTCCTGGAAATATGTGTTGCGAGCCATCGTGTCGAGGATGAGCACATCGCCCTTCCCAATTCCTTCCAGCGGATTAGCCTGTCCGAAGCCATTGTCCCATGTGGGAGGAGGCACGGTGTTGACGAATGTGGTGCGCTCACGGTCTTCGCCGATGATGCTCACGTTGGGCGCCTTGAGATATGAGCGTGGATCGCCATATTCAGCGCCATCGCCACCGATTGTGGTTCCTTCGGTGGGGATGACATAGTCGCCTTGCATCACGAAGATGCGATAGCGCTGCGTGGTGTCTTTCCTCGCATTGGCTGCTTCCAGTGCCTGACGGAAGGTGCCGTCGCGAGGCACTACGAAGTCGTAGAGGCATTTCTTCTGTGCCGATGCCACACTGGCGAATGCACAAAGGATGGCAATAATAAGCGTTGTCTTCATTATTATTTATATATAAGGTATAGAATGCCGACGATGATGGCGATGTGGGCAACGAGAATGGCAGGAACGCCATACTTGAACTTCTTGTGGAGCGTCTTGTGATGCCACGTTTTCATGCCCAAAAGAGCACCGATCGCGCCTCCTGCAGCAGCAAGCCAGAGGAGGGTGGATTCGGGTATGCGCCACTTGTTCTTCTTCGCCTTGAGTTTGTCGATGCCATAGACGAAGAAGGTGATGAGGTTGATGGCAGCAACGTAGATGAGTATGATGTAGAGGAGTGTTTTGTCCATGATTATATCTGAGTTACGATGTCGCCCATTGGCTTGCGGCTCTTCTCTGGCACTTCGTCTGAGGCAGGATAGCCGATTGGGATGAGAACGGCAGGTTCTTGATTGTCTGGCAGATTGAAGAGCTGATGGCAAAGCTGAGCATCGAAGTTGCACACCCAGCATGTGCCGAGTCCGCACTCTGTGGCAGCAAGACAGATATGCTCTGCAGCGATGGAGATATCCACGATGCCATGAGGGTGACCATCGCTCTTGCGCACCCATTCTTCATCGTGGCAGATGCAGCACACAAGCACCATCGGAGCTGTAGTGAACCACTCGCGATCGTAGCATTTGCGCACCTTGCTGAGCGCATCTTCTGTGCGGCAGATGTAGAAATGCCAAGGCTGCTTGTTCACAGCCGATGGGGCGAGACGTGTGCAATCGAGAATATATTGCAACGCTTCGTCAGACACAGCGTCTGGCTTGTAGCTTCTCACACTATAGCGTGACTTTGCCAACTCCAGCACACTCATTGCCTTGCGTTTTGGATATACTATTTTGCCATGAGACACTTCTTCTTCCCAAGGCTTGACGGTGCGGAGCTCTTCCGACTCATCATCTTTTCTTGTCCAATAACTTGCCATATTTTACTTATACATTATTATTGCGCTCTGCGCAGGTACATTTATCGTTTTGCCTTTCACCTTTGCAATGCCCGAAGCATCGATCTTGCCGTCCTGACACACCACGGTGTAGGAACCTTGAGGCACGCTAACACGAGCAGCCTTGGTGCGGCTGTTGAGAATCACGATGATGTCCGACCACGAGTCGCCCACTGCAGCACCATTCAGCTGATAGGCAATCACATTCGTGCCCTTGTAGGGGAGGAAGGAAAGGTTGGCACGAACAGCCTCTGCACTTCCCATGTGGAAGGCAGGGTGAGCCTTGCGAATGGCGATGAGTGACTTCATATAGTCGTACAGGTCTTGATATTTCGTCTTGTTTGCCCAATGGATGGTGTTGATGGAGTCTGGCGAATTGTAGGAATTGTGTACGCCCTTCTTGTCGCGAAGAATCTCGTCGCCACACCAGATGAATGGCACGCCTTGCGATGTAAGCACTGCTGTTTCAGCAAGTTTCTGCAAGCGTACAAGCGTTGCCTCGTCAGTCTTCACGCCCTTTGCCTTGTGGGCAAGAGTGGTTTTCAGACGGTCGGCAATGCACATATCGTCGTGGCAAGACACGTACGAAATCATCTGCGTTGGCTCAGCAGCCCAAGCAGCCTTGCTGTAGTTCACCTTTGCCATATTGACCTGTGGATGCTCGATTGCGCCAACGATGCCGAACTTCACGCTCTCCTCGTGATTTGGGTTGCCAATGAGGAATGCCCCTTCCTTGTCGTCGCTCCAACCGCCACGCAGTCCGTCGCGCATCTCGTCGCCAAAGGCTGCTATGCCTGGCATCTGCGCTGTGTTTGCCTTCATGGCAAGCGTTGCCTCTGGCAGGGCTGGCGACGATGCTGCCCAACCTTCGCCATATATGAATATGGTAGGATCGATGGCATTGACTGCCTGGCGAATAGCGTGCATCGTCTCGATGTCGTGTATTCCCATGAGGTCGAAGCGGAAACCATCGATGTGGTATTCCTTGATCCAGTAGAGCACCGACTCCACCATGTATTTGCGCATCATTGGCATGTCAGACGCAGTTTCGTTGCCACAGCCAGAACCATTGGAGAGCGAGCCATCTGCCTTGTGGCGGAAGAAATAGCCTGGCACAGTCTTGTCGAACTGCGATGATGTGGCATCAAACACATGGTTGTACACCACATCAAGCACCACACGCATACCTGCCTTGTGCAAGGCTTGCACCATCTGCTTGAACTCCTTGATGCGTACGGCTGGGTCGTATGGGTTGGTGCTGTAGCTGCCCTCTGGCACATTGTAGTTCACAGGGTCGTAGCCCCAATTGTATTGAGCAGGAACACGAGGATCGGAGTCTGCCAAGAACGCTGTGGCTTCGTTGACCGAACCGTAGTCGTAGGAAGGAAGAATGTGGATATGATTGACACCCAATTCCTTGAGATGGTCAATGCCTGTGGATAGTCCCTGCGCATTCTTCGTGCCTTGTTCGGTGAGAGCGAGGAACTTGCCCCGGTGCTTGATGCCCGATTCTTGGTCAATGGAGAAGTCGCGATGATGCATCTCGTAGAGCACTATGTCGGAGAAGCTGTTGAGGGCTGGACGACGGTCGCTCTCCCACCCTGCAGGATTGGTAGAAGCCATGTCTATGACCTGCGCGCGAGTGCCGTTCACTCCTACTGCCTTGGCAAATATGCCAGGAGTCTCGGGCAGCTGCTTGCCATTTGCTGTGACCTGGAAAGTGAAGAATTTTCCCTTAAGATTGCCTTGGATGTTGGCAGACCATGTGCCATCGGAGTTGCGAGTGAGGCTGTGAGTTGATTCTATCGCCCCACCTTCTCCTTGCTGGTATATATTGACCTTCACTTGCTCGGCTACTGGCGACCAAAGTGAGAAATATGTGCATGACGGAGAGTAAGACATCTCAGCGAGAGGTCCTACAGGTATTGGCAGAGAACTGAGGTTCTGTGCTGCCGAGGTGAACAAAGATGTTGCAAGTATTGCAGCCATTGCTGTACGTTTTAGTATATGCTTCATTGTTGCTAAAAAAGATTGTCACTCTGTAAAAATAGTTTTTTATCTGATAATGCGTGACAAAGATAGCGATTTTTTCCGTTTATTTTATCAATAAAACGGATAATTGAATGTTGTGGGGCAATGTTTCTGCTTTTTTCAGTAAAAAAAGTATCTTTGCACAAGTAGGATAATGCTTTTTCCCCATATTATTGTTTGCAGTATTAAAAAAAAGCCTATCTTTGCACAGATATAAAATTTATCCTCAATATGGTAAAGACAAAATATCCTATAGGCATACAGAGCTTTGAGAGTCTTCGTAATGAAGGCTATCTCTATATAGACAAAACGGCAATAATACAGAAGTTGGTGGAGGATGGAAGGTATTACTTCATATCCCGACCTCGTCGTTTTGGCAAGTCATTGCTTTTATCTACCCTTCAAGCATACTTTGAGGGCAAGCGTGGATTGTTTAAAGATCTTGCTATCGACACAGATGAAATGGATTGGGAACCACGCCCTGTGCTGAAGTTTGACCTGAATGCCGAGCAATACAAGAGCCGCGAGTCGCTGGAGACTATCCTCATCAGACAGATGGAGCCGTATGAGAAGCGCTATGGTGTGGACAAGATTCACCCTACCCTATCGGGGCGATTTGAGTCGCTGATAAAGTTTGCTCATGAGACAACGGGACGAAGTGTGGCTATTCTTGTAGATGAATATGACAAGCCAATGCTGCAAGCCATTGAGAATCCCGAACTGCAAGCAGAGTACCGCAGCATGCTAAAAGCCTTCTATGGCGTCATGAAGAGTTCGGACGAACATATCAAGTTCGC
>JAZRYI010000050.1:0-26601 GCA_045600665.1 Bacteroidaceae bacterium | reverse complement strand
CGCCATGTTAAGAAAAACCTTTGAGAACCTTTAGCTCGGCGTAGCCAAACAGAACAAAAACAAGAAAAAACATTATGGTTTTCCTTTTGTTTTCTTTTGTTTTTTTTGGTTTTTCTAATTGGCCGAAGGCATGAAAACAATTCGTCGAATTCACGTTATTTAGTTCTTGAACGAATGGATTGGAGCAGGTATGCGACCTCCACGGTTCACTAAGCGGCTGCAGTCGAAAGTATTGACGGGCATGATTGGCGCATAGCCAAGGAGTCCGCCGAACTCTACTGTGTCACCCACATTCTTGCCAATCACAGGAATGATTCGCACAGCTGTTGTTTTTTGATTTATCATGCCTATGGCACTCTCGTCGGCAATGATGCCAGAGATGGTTGTGGCAGGTGTGTCGCCTGGGATGGCAATCATGTCGAGGCCAACAGAACAGACGCAGGTCATGGCTTCGAGCTTCTCGATGGTGAGAGCGCCAGCTTCTACGGCGTCAATCATGCCTTGGTCCTCGCTCACAGGGATGAATGCACCTGAGAGACCACCCACGTATGAGCTTGCCATCACGCCGCCTTTCTTCACTTGGTCGTTGAGGAGCGCAAGGGCTGCTGTTGTGCCTGGTGCGCCAGCATGTTCAACTCCGATGCAATGAAGAATGTCGGCAACAGAGTCGCCTACAGCTGGTGTTGGAGCAAGCGAAAGGTCGATGATGCCGAATGGAATACCGAGACGAGCACTGGCCTCTTGAGCTACGAGCTGACCAACACGAGTGATCTTGAATGCAGTCTTCTTGATGGTTTCGCAAAGCGTTTCAAAGTTAGCGAGACCATTGCTTGCCGACAGATCCATCTGCTCAAGGGCATACTTAACCACTCCAGGACCACTTACGCCTACATTTATTATAGCATCTGATTCGCTGACTCCGTGGAAAGCACCTGCCATGAAAGGGTTGTCGTCAGGGGCATTGCATAGCACCACCAGCTTGGCACAGCCAAGACTGTCGTTCTCCTTTGTCTCTTCTGCTGTTGCCTTGATGATGTCGCCCATCAGCCGTACAGCATCCATGTTGATGCCTGTCTTTGTGCTGCCCACATTGATGCTGGAGCAGATGCGCTCAGTGCATGCCATAGCCTTAGGTATGCTGCGGATGAGCAGCTCGTCGCTCTTGGTCATGCCTTTGCTGACGATGGCTGAGTAGCCACCGAGGAAGTTCACGCCTACCTCTTTCGCTGCCTTGTCCAGCGTCTTGGCAATCTGCACATAGTCGCCAGGAATCTTGCAGCAAGCGCTGCCAACGAGAGAGATTGGAGTGATGCTGATGCGCTTGTTCACGATAGGAATGGCGAACTCGCGACTGATCTCTTCGCCAGTCTTCACCAGGTCCTTGGCAAGCGTTGTGATTTTCTTGTAGATTTTCTCGCAGGTGGTGTTGAGGTCTGAGTCAGCGCAATTCAGCAGGTTGATGCCCATCGTGATTGTGCGGACGTCAAGATTCTCCTGCTCGATCATCTTGTTCGTCTCAAAAACTTCGGAAATGTTGATCATTAAATTCTATGCATTTTGTCGAAAATATCCTCAAGCTGGCACTTTACCTGCACGCCTGTCTCTTCGCCTATTTTGCTGAGCTCTTCTGCGATTGTGTCGAATGCCTTTGCTGACTTGGTCATGTCAGTAATCATCATCATGTTGAAGAAGTCCTGAACGATAGTCTGCGAGATGTCGAGAATGTTTATCTGATTGTCAGCAAGGTATGTGCACACTTTTGCGATGATACCTACAGAGTCCTTACCTACTACGGTGATAATTGCGCGTGTCATTGTTGTTTGTTTTTTAGTGTTGTTTGGATTTTTGTTTTGTCTATTTCGGTGCAAAGGTAATAAATAAATCTGATTTTTTTGTTTTTTCTCTCACTTATTCGTAACTTTGCAGCGCATTTGGTTCTCGCCTTCGCGCTTTTGACGTGTGGGTGAGCTAAGATGGGAACGCAGTGAAAGTCTGCGACATTACCCGATGCTGTGAGTCCTTGTTCAAAGGCAGCGCAAGGAAAAGCCACTGCTTGGAAAAGTGGGAAGGCTGCGATGCCAAGGATGAAGTCAGAAGACCTGCCATTTGTCAGTTGATTGCGCTTACGGGATATGGGCGCATGAAATCTACACATAATTATATATAATGAGAAAGTTGTCAGCAATGATGATGCTGTCCGTAGCGATGTGGGCAGTGGCATTGTGTGCGTTTGCACAGAAAAAGAAATCGATAAACTTAGAGACCGACACTTTGGGCTTAGCTGATGTGTTTGTGTTTGGCAAGAGCAAGAGCCAGCAACTGAAGGAGGGAGCATATTCTGTTACGGCAGTTGATATGAAGAATGTGTCAACAAGCGTTACGAACTTGAGCGACTTCTTGTCTCGTGCATCAGGCTTGAACATACGAACAGAGGGTGGCTTGGGCTCTGACTATCAACTGAGCATCAATGGCATGAGCGGCAATGCTATTCGCTATTTTGTGGATGGCGTGCCAATGTCGGCAAAGGGCAGCGGTGTGAATCTCAGCAATTTCCCTCTGAACACTATTGACCGCATTGAGGTGTACAAAGGCGTAGTGCCAGCTCACTTGGGTGGCGATGCCTTAGGTGGCGCTATCAATATCATCACCAAGCAAGAGAAGAAAGACTACGTCGATGCTTCCGTCAGCGCAGGCTCGTTCAACACCTATCGTGCAGATTTCAATTCTCAGGTCATGCTGGGCAAGAGCGGGCTGCTTTTGCGTCCACAGTTCAGCTACGACTATTCGAAGAATAACTATAAGATGCATGGAGTGGAGGTGTGGAACAGCGATAAGAAGCTGTACGAAGAAGTCACGCGCGAGCGATTCCACGACCGCTACGAATCGGTGCAGGGACAAGTGGATCTTGGTGTGGAGCGCAAATGGTGGGCAGATCAGTTCTATGTTGGCGTGGGATATACCGACACCCATAAGCAGTTGCAGACAGGCTCGGTGCAGAACATTGTGATTGGCAGCGCAGAGCATAATACCGAGGCATGGAACGTGCATGCTCGCTACCGCAAGAGCAATTTCATTATTCCTCGTCTCACAACGATGTTTTCGCTGAGCCACACGTGGGATCATAGCGTCACTGTCGATACAGCTTTCCGACGCTATGACTGGAACGGAAACTATAAGGAGACTACTCGCAACGAGTTGAATGGCCGTGCGCGCGTGCTTCGCCATTACAAGCGTCCACTCACTGTGGGCCGTGCCAATTTCTCTTATTCGCTGGCAAGCAATCATTCGCTCACTCTCAACTATATGCTCACTCGCTCTGGCAACAAGCGATATGACAAGGCACATGAGCTTTTCCCGATAGGCGAAGTGCAGGATTTGCCTGAACCAACCAACGATCTTCTTGAGAAGCATATCATGGGCTTGAGCTACGACCAGACATTGCTCGACAACCGAATGGTCAATTCCTTCTTTGTGAAAGACTACATCAATCATGTGGATGTGGAGCAAGAGGATCTGGCAAGCGTGACCAATTCGAGAGGTCATCTTGGTCATACAGTGAAGAGCTACTGGGGATATGGCTTGGGCTCTCGCTATGCTTTCAGGGAAGAGTTAGCGCTGAAGCTTAGCTACGAGCATGCAGTGCGATTGCCACAGGCACGCGAGCTGCTTGGCAATGGCACCACGACTTATGCCAACCTTGCTTTGCGACCAGAGACAAGCCACAACATAAATGCTGGCTTGTATGGCACTGTGCGCATAGACAATGACCACATCATCCACTACGAGGCATCGAGCTTCTTGCGCCGCACGGAGGATTACATCCATCTACGCATCAGCGAGGGCGACGGCATGGCGCAGTACGAAAACGTGAATGACGTGACCACAAAGGGTGTGGAGGCAGAAGTGCGATACAACTACAGCGACTGGATGCAGTTCACCATAAACGGTTCGTGGCAGGAGAGTCTCGATATGGAGAAGAAGCTTGAAAACGGCAATGTGAATGCCACATACAAGAATCGCATACCTAACCGCCCGTGGCTGTTTAGCAATGCCGAGCTGACGCTTACCCATCGCAAGCTCTTCATACCTACCGACCGCATCCGCTTCAATCTGCTCTATCAGTATGTGCACTGGTACTACCTGACTTGGGAGGCATACGGCTACTTGGAGTCGAAGGCGCGCATTCCTTCGCAGAGCGTGCTGAACGCAGCACTTACTTATTCGTGGATGAACGAGAGGTATAACGTCACCCTTTCATGCGACAACATTGCTGATAAGGTGTGCTACGACAACTATAAACTTCAGAAGCCAGGCAGAACCTTGATGTGCAAATTTGCTCTGAGGTTGCATTGAAAAATATGTAACGAAAACTAAAACGGTTAAGGTATTAAAGATAATAACTATAATTAAAAACTAAAAAGTAACAAAACAAATGAAAACAGTAAAGATTCTCGCTGCTGCCTTCTTCGGAATGGCTTTGAGCGCAGGTTTCGTGTCTTGTTCAGACGACGAGGAATCAAAGGAACCAGAAATTAAAACAGAGGATTACCACTTCGACCTTCTCATGTCAGTAGGTGGTACTACAGGTATGTCAACAACAGGCGTCACTGCTGCAATCATCCGCAGCGTCAGCGTCAGCGATATTGAGAATCCTGAGTATGTGATCAGCATGCAGGGACAGGGTGCCGACATCACAGAGCAGCTCAATGCTGAATCTGTAATCAAGGGCGCTTACTACTATCAGGCTGCTCCTCGCAAGAACACTTGGTATGGCAAGTACACCATCAACAATACTATCAATACAGTGTCTCGCTATGAGTTTGGCAATAACACATTCCTCGACCGCCAGTACACTCACGCATGGTCATCCGACAATACTCTCGTACTCATCGGTGCTGACCGTTCTGTTAGCTCGCGCGGCAACAACCCAGCACTCACCAATACAATTCAGTGGGCTCGCCTCACAGACAATGGCACGCTTGCTCTCGATGCTGAGGGTACACTCGATCTCACTTCTGCCACAAAGAACCTGAAGGAAGGTGGCGTTGACGCATTCTCAACAAGTGGTCTTGCTGCATTCCGCAAGAGCGACAACACTATCATCTACGCATTCACCGACAAGGCTACAAAGGGAGCGAAGAATGGCGTGTTCGTTGCATTCATCGATGCTGCAACAATGCAGGTGAAGAGTGTTGCTCTCGACTCGAGCGTTGACGAAATGTCAGGCACAGCATACGGCGAGCTTCAGCAGGACAAGATGTTCTTCGACGAGAACGAAGACCTCTACATCCCATGTGGCATCAAGGTGGAAGGCGCATCTTACTCAAGCGCTCAGACAAGCAAGGTGATCCGCATCAAGAAGGGTGCTTACGAGGTTGATAAGGCATACGATGGTGGTGCAAACAGCATTAAGGCAAAGATTGTCACAGCAGACTACATCGGCGGTGGCAAGGCTATCATCTATGTTACAGACCCTGTCAAGGCAGGTCTTTGCACAGACTTCCTCTCTGCAACATCAAAGGAGTGGAATCAGAACTCATTCAATGGCATCTACTACATCTACGACCTCGCTTCATGCACACTCAGTGCAGTGCCTGGTCTCCCATCAGCAGCAAACTGCGGCACATTCTCTGACCGCGTGACTGTGTTCAACGGCAAGGCATACATCGGCACTTGCCCTGCAGAGCCAGAGCCATCTCGCATCTATGTGTATGACATCAAGGCTGGCACAGCAACTGCTGGTGCCAAGATTGAGGGCGGCTATTACTTCAACCGCATCTCTGTGCTGTCTAACAAATAATCACTTCAATGAAACGTAAGATTCTAACACTCACAGCAATCCTGCTACTCCTCGTGGTAGCAGGATTCGCTGTTTACCAATGCTGGCTGCGTCCAACGCGCATAGCGTTTATCAATGCTCTGCCAGCGCAGAAGACAGACATCGCCCTGTGCAACGATGCCGACCGTGTGCAACTCGACTTCATCGATCCGCAGGATGTGACAGACCTCACTGGCTATGACGCAGTGCTGATGTTTGGCAGATCGCTCTATCTTGATGAGGAGCAAATGGCGCATCTTCAGAGCGTGATTGATGCGGGCATGCCTGTATTCACGATGGTGAACAGACACGCAAACTTTGAAGTGAAGGAGAATCTTACCACCGAACAGTGCGATACCTTGCAGCAGTACCTCATCGACGCATGCAAGCAGAACTATCGCAACGTAGTGCGCTATGTTCGCCACATCGCCACACCTCAACTGCTTGGCGACCAAGACTATGAACCGCCCTACGAACTGCCTCACAATATGTTCTACCATCGTGAGGCTGGCAAATACTTTGCCACTCCCGACGAACTCACCGACTATCTCAAAGCAAACAAACTCTACAACGAAGGAGGCAAAACCGTGTGCCTCATCAATGGCGTAAGTTTCCCAGTGGAGGGAAACCGTCCGCACATTGATACCCTCATTACTCGTCTCACCAGCGACGGCTACAACGTCTATCCTCTCACCGCTATGGCTAAGGGACGCGAGAAGCTGATTCGCAAGCTCCATCCCGATGCGATGATTTACATCCCGATGGGACGACTGGGCAACGACACACTCACCACATGGATAGCAGAGCAGAACATACCTATATTCAATCCATTTCCAACCACTCAATCGCATAAGGATTGGTTGGAAACGGACAATCCGCTCAGCGGAGGTTCGCTCACAGCTCGCATCGTTGTGGCTGAGGTGGATGGTGGCATCTCGCCTTACCTCGTTGCCACTCAGAACGAGAGCAGCGATGGCTATGTGCTGTTCACTCCTGAGAGTGAGCGCATCAATGCCTTCATGGACAACTTCAATCGCTACATGCGTTTGCGCACAATGGCAAACAAGGACAAGCGCATTGCCATCTGCTACTTCAAGAATCCTGGTTCTGACGCACTGATTGCCAGTGGCATGGAAGTTGCTCCATCGCTCTACAACCTTTTGCTGCGCATGCACCGTGAGGGCTACGACGTGGCTGGTTTGCCTGCAACGAAAGAGGCTTTCGAACGTCAGCTCATGACGCAAGGTGCAGTGATGGGCTCGTATGCTAAAGGTGCGCAGGAGAAGTTCCTCCGCACTTGCCATCCAACGTGGATTGCAGCCACAACTTACGAGTCGTGGGCAAAGTCTGTGCTGCAGCCGTCCAAGTATAAGGAGGTGACCGATCGCTATGGCGCAGCGCCAGGCACGTTGCTTGCCACTCGCGACAGCATTGCAATCTCCTGCATTCGCTACGGCAATGTGATGCTCTTCCCTCAGCCACGCCCAGCGCTTGGCGACGACGAGTTCAAGCTTGTTCATGGTTCGGAGGTCGCTCCTCCGCACAGCTATCTCGCACCTTATCTGTATATGCAGAAGGAGTTCAATGCCGATGCACTCATACATTTCGGCACTCATGGCAATCTGGAATACACGCCAGGAAAGAACGTGGGATTGTCCAGCTACGACTGGGCTGAAGTGCTCGTAGGCAACCGTCCTCATTTCTACTACTACACCACAGGCAATGTGGGCGAGGCAGTCATTGCAAAGCGACGCACACACGCCGCTCTCATCACCTACCTCACGCCACCTTATGCAGAGAGTGGTTTGCGACAGAAGTACAGCACTCTGCTCGACGATATTCATAAGGCTATTGAGCAAGAAGGAGAGAAGGTTGATAGGGCGTTAGGCAAGAGAATCAAGCAGCAAGTGGTGAAGCTTGGTTTGCATCGCGACCTCAACCTCGATTCCATTCTCACCAAGCCATACTCCAAAACCGATTTGGAGCGACTTGACAACTATGCCGAAGAACTCTGCAACGAAAAGATGCTTGGCGCGTATTACACTCTTGGCGTGCCATATTCAGGCACTGATTTGCTGAACACCACGCTTGCTGTCAGTGCCGATCCGCTTGCATACGCCAATGCAAAGAAAGACTATGAGAGTGGCAAGATTACAGAAAAGCACCTTCATTCATACTCATACATCGCTCACAACTATCTGCCTGATGCTCAGCGTCGCATCAAGTCGGTGCTTGCTTCGGGCGTGACAGATACCGCTAAAGTGGATGAGTCGCTGCGTCCCGCTGTGCTGTACCGCCAGCAACTCCTTGCCAGCACTCAGCATGAGATGGATGCAATGATGAACGCCCTCTGTGGCGGTGCTATTGCTGCAGCTCCAGGAGGTGACCCTGTGCTCAACCCTAACGTGCTGCCTACTGGCAGAAACATGTATAGCGTAAATGCAGACATGGCGCCTAACGAACGAGCGTGGGAAGATGGCAAGAGGTTGGCTGAGAACACTCTCAGAACATACATAAAAGCGCATGGCGACTATCCTCGCAAGGTCAGCTACACCTTCTGGGCAGGTGAGTTCATCACTACCGAGGGTGCAACAGTGGCACAAGTGCTTTGGATGATGGGTGTTGACATCGTGCGCGATGCTCAGGGACGCATAGCAGACATAAAGCTTGTGCCAAGCAAGGAACTTGGCAGGCCTCGCATTAATGTGTTCGTGCAGGTGTCAGGGCAGCTTCGCGACATTGCTGGCTCTCGCCTCAAACTCATCACCGATGCTGTGAAACTCGCTTCTGAGGCAGGCGACGATGAGGCTTATCCTAACTATGTGGCTCGTGGCACTCGCCAGCAGGAAGCAGACCTTGTGGATAAAGGCTCATCGCCAAAGGAGGCTCGTGCTCTATCCACAATGCGTGTGTTTGGCCCTGTCAATAATGGCTACAGCACAGGTATGCTGTCATACACAGAGCATAGCGGCGCGTGGAACGATGAGAAGGAGCTTGCAGCAGGATTCATCAACAATATGAGTGCCATGTACGGTGACGATGAGCACTGGGGAGCGGTCACTAACAATCTCTTTGAGTGCGCATTGGCACAGACTGATGTGATAGTGCAGCCTCGACAGAGCAACACCTGGGGACCTATCTCCCTCGACCATGTGTATGAGTTCACAGGCGGTCTGTCCCTCACTGTTAAGACAGTTACGGGCAAGGAGCCGGACGCTCTTATGGCTGACTACCGCAACAGCAACAACCGCAGAATGCAGGACACTAAGACCGCCATTGCAGTAGAGACTCGTGCCACAATCCTCAACACTGAGTTTGTGAAGGAACGCATGAAGGGTGGGGCAGGCAGTGCGCAGATGTTTGGCGAAATCTTCCGCAACATCTTTGGCTGGCATGCTATGCGTCCGTCAGCTATGGACGAGAACCTCTTCAACGACCTCTATAATATGTATGTTGTGGATGAGAACAAGCTCGGCTTCCACGACTATATGATGCGCACCAATCCAGCCTCTTATCAAAGCATGACTGCAGTGATGATGGAGAGTGCTCGCAAGGGATACTGGAAACCATCCAGACAGCAGTTGCAGACAGTGGCTAAGCTGCATGCTCACATCACAGACGAGGCAGGTGCAGCCTGCACCGAGTTTGTGTGCGACAATGAACCTATGCAGCAGTTCATCTCTCAGCAGCTCACAGGCAAGGATAAAGAAGCGTACGATGCTCGCATGGGCGAGATGCGCAATGCAGGCAGCGCCAAGGACATGGTGCTTAAGAAGCAAACCATTTCAGCCGCTGATGAGCAGGTGACTGACACACTGCAGAGCGTGGTAGTGGCACTTGCTGTTATCGTTTTCATAGTCGTCATTGCTATCCTCATCCGACAGCGCAGAAAGGAATGAAAGACAATGGGCTACGGTGTGCTTTTGCTGATGATTGTCATAATGCTGATGTTTGTTATGAAACAGACATTCAACATTGCATGGGTGTCGTTTGCCATAGCCGCATTGTGTGCAGTGTCGGTTGTGGTGTTCTTTCCTTACGCAGCATCGATGAGCAAGTCACAGCTCACTCAGTGGCTTGGCAATCAATCACTGCTGCTCGACGCTGCTGTGATTATCTGTGTGGAGTCCGCGCTCGTCATGCTGTTCTGTATTCGGTCTATTAGCTTCCCCATGTCATGGCTCACACGCGTATTGCAATGGTTGCCTGGAGTGATGATCATCCCTGTGCTGCTATACGTTGAAGCATCGCTGATGTTCACGCTTACTGGCATGTCATTCTCACTCATAGCATGGATTCTCGCATTGGCAGTGCTCATAGTCCTGCCGTTGCTCTCGCTTGCATTGAGGAGGCTGATTCCTGAGCATGAGCTTCGCCTCGAACTCCTTTTCCTCCTTGCTCTATTGTCAGCATTTCTTTCCATCCTCACTTCTCAACTCTCTCAAGTTTCTTAACTCTCATTATGCAATACATTTCTAACATTCTCTACTACATCTCCTCAGGACTTCTCATTCCTGTGATATTAGTGCTCATCTACCTATTTGCCAGAGCACTATGGTTGCTCGCCACTTTCTTTGGACAATTCGTCACTGTGACAAAGACTGAGGCAGTGCTCAAGCAGTCGTTCGACGACCTTTCTCACGCCAATGCGGATTCGATGCTCGATGGCGTGACAAAACGCGGCAAGCAACTGCTCGTTGCCCAATGCATCAGCAAGATGCTTCTTGCCAAAGGCAATGAGGCAAAGCTGTTGAAGCATCTCTCCGACTTCGACATCGCTGCCGCACGAGACACCGCACTGTGCAAGACATTGACAAAGCTTGGACCGATGATGGGGCTTATGGGTACGCTCATTCCTATGGGACCAGCCCTCGTTGGACTCTCCACAGGCGACATCGCCTCGATGGCATACAACATGCAGGTAGCGTTTGCCACCACTGTTGTCGGTCTTGCCTCTGCTGCAATAGGCTACGTGATTGGTCAGGTGAAGAACCGCTGGTATCAGCAAGACAGTGTCAATCTACAATATCTTGCCGACATTGTCAGTGAGATGCATAGTGAGAACCAAGAAAAATAAAGGAAATGATAAGCAGGAAATGGATCAATAGAAGACCATCCAGATTCACAGATGATGACAGCGACCCAATGTCCACAGTGGCTAACCTCTTCGATGCCGCTATGGTCTTCGCCGTTGCACTGATGGTTGCCATAGTTGCCCACTACAACCTGTCCGAGATGTTTTCTCAGGACGATTTCACCATGGTGAAGAATCCCGGCAAGGATGATATGGAAATCATAACCAAGGAAGGTCAGAAGATAAACCGCTACACTCCATCCGAGGACCAAAGCAAATCAGGCTCTAAAGGTAAGCGCGTAGGTGTGGCATACGAGCTGGAGGATGGCAATGTAATATATGTGCCAGAGGTAAATCCATAGCAAAAAAAGAAAAAGTGGGTATGTTTGTTGTTTTTTTTCATCATTTTGTTCGTCTTGTTGAAAAATATGTATATCTTTGCAATTCTTCTAACTATATTATATAGACAAAGACTAACTGACAAACCGCAAGAAAACTAAACTAAATACCTAAATTTATGATGAAAAAGATTAACTCATTGCTCGCTGCACTCGCTGTGTCGGCAGGCATGACAGCACAGACGCACACTTTCGACGTGAACACAACGAAGGTGGGTGGTGCTATTCCCAAGACAATGTATGGTATCTTCTTCGAGGATATCAACTATGCAGCCGATGGAGGTCTGTATGGCGAATTGGTGATGAACCGCTCATTCGAGTTCCCTAACCACTATGCTGGATGGTCTATCTCTGGTCAGGTTTCGCTGAAGAATGATGGCCCATTCAACAAGAATCCACACTATGTGCGCATGGCGCCTTCTGGCCACGCTCACAAGCACACAATGATTGAGAACTCTGGTTTCTTCGGCATCGGCGTGAAGCAGGGTGCAGAGTACAAGTTCTCGGTTTGGGCTCGCTGCCCAGAGGGTGGCAACTCAAAGCTTTGGATCGACCTCGTTGACAACGCAACAATGGGCGAGGACCAGAAGATTGGCAACGGAGGCGTAGAGGTCTCTGGCAAGGAGTGGAAGAAATACACAGTCAACATCAAGGCTAACAAGACATTCGCTAAGGCTCACCTCCGTGTGTGGGGCGACAGCAAGGTAACAACTGACGTTGAGCACGTTTCTCTCTTCCCAGTTGACGTATATAAGGGCGACGAGAACGGTATGCGCAAGGATCTCGCTGAGGCACTTGAGCAGATGCACCCAGGCATCTTCCGTTTCCCTGGCGGCTGCATCGTCGAGGGTACTGACCTCGCAACTCGCTACCAGTGGAAGAACTCTGTAGGTCCTGTAGAGAATCGTCCTCTCAACGAGAACCGCTGGCACTACACATTCACTCATCGCTACTTCCCTGACTACTATCAGTCATACGGCCTCGGCTTCTACGAGTATTTCCGTCTCTCTGAGCAGATTGGCGCTGAGCCTCTTCCAGTGCTCAACGTGGGCATGAGCTGCCAGTATCAGAACGACATCAAGGACGAGGAGCACGTACACGTGGCACTCGACCAGCTTCAGCCATACATCGACGACTGCATCGACCTCATCGAGTTTGCAAATGGCGATCCTGCTAAGAATCAGTGGGCTAAGCTTCGTGCAGACATGGGACACCCAGAGCCATTCAACCTCAAGTATCTTGGCGTGGGCAACGAGCAGTGGGACTACAAGGACAACGCAGCTTTCACTAAGCGCTTGAAGATCTTCGTAGAGGCTATCCGCAAGGTACACCCAGAGATCAAGCTCATCGGCACAACAGGTCCTGACTCAGAAGGCGAGAACTTCGAGCGTCTTCAGCCACTCATGAAGGAGCTTGGCGCAGACCTCTACGACGAGCACTTCTATCGCAACGAGGAGTGGTTCCTCAAGAGCGGCAACCGCTACGACAACTACGACCGCAGCAAGAAGGCTCCTAAGGTATTCGCTGGCGAGTATGCTTGCCACGGCAGAGGCAAGAAGTGGAATCACTTCAACGCAGCACTCATGGAGGCAGCATTCATGACAGACCTCGAGCGCAACGCCGATGTAGTTGAGATGGCAACATACGCACCTCTCTTCGCTCACGTTGAGGGTTGGCAGTGGCGTCCAGACGCAATCTGGTACGACAACCTCCGTTCATTCAACTCATGCTCATACTATGTTCAGCAGCTCTACTCTATGAACAAGGGTACTAACATGCTCAAGCTCACAATGAATGGCAAGCCAGTAGCTGGCAACGCTGACCAGGATGGTCTCTTCGCATCAGCAGTTCTCGACAAGAACACTAACGAGGTGATTGTAAAGGTTATCAACACTGGCGACAAGCCACAGGACGTAACCCTCAACCTCAAGGGCATGAAGGGCAGCCACTCGGCACAGCTCATCTCTATGCATTCCGACAATCTCACTGACGAGAATACACTCGACAACCCTAAGAAGATTGTTCCTCAGACACAGAGCATCACCGTGTCTGCTCCATCACAGAGCATCACCGTTCCTGCTCGCACATTCTACGTTTACAAGATTAAGAAGTAAGCATCTTAGTCAAACTTAATCTTTATACGCCTTCGGCGGTCTCTTGAACTGAAGATAATTTCCACAAATGCGCAATAATTGTTCCGATAATAATACAAAAATTGTCGGATAAATTATCGGTAATTGTCGGAAATTATCTTCAGTTCAGAACATTTTGCGAAATGTTCGTTTTAACCGTACAGGTCGAGACTTTTTCTCAACTCAACAATTGGGGAAGATATCAATCAGAACAAATCAAAACCAATGAATTAAATTATAACAGAGCAAGATATGATGCATTACAAAATTCAGCACACTAAAAGTAATCCAATTATTATTAGTGTTATTATGTTCGTGTTTTTTATCAATTTGTCTTCTTGCAATATCAATAGCAGAGACATTGATAAAAAGATTGAAAATTGTTATGATGCAAATGACACGATTATTTATCTGTCAGACTTGTATCAGGAGAAGTGGGATACTGCGTATTTCTTTGATGCTTGTTCTTTGGATGAGATTCAAAATAGAATAGGCAGGGATCTACCAATGTGGAGAGACATAGGCAGGAAGATACTTATATTAAACAAACAAAAAAATGTAGTATATTATAAAGAATGGGATATGATCTATGAAAATAATGTGAAGGGTGCTGTGTTTTTGTTTGATAATGACTCAACAATAAATGCTGTTCCAAGGGAAAAGGCTAAATTCCTAATAAGGAAAAGAGATAATAAATCTTATTGGATGATTCTGCAAGAATGAGAATGCAAGTGGGAACGTTTGACGACATCGAGCTTCGGTTCCCTTCTTGCAAATCGAAATGACAAAAGTCAAACGCCCACTCCTACCCCAATACTCTCAAACATGTAGCGAAAATGGAAAGAAACACTTCATCACATAATGAATACAAGAGGATACGGATTCGCTTCCCTCTTGCAAATCTATAATCCGAAGCACAATCGGTGGATAGATTGTCAAATTAATCAACTAAAAATTCAGCAAGAACAGAAAAAGAGCATAAACGATTTTGTGGCGTGAGTGAAAAATAGTAACTTTGCCATTGCAATAGAGAACAGATCAGCATGAGCAAGACATTATATATAATTGCAGGATGTAATGGAGCAGGCAAAACGACTGCCTCATACACTGTCCTTCCCGAGATATGGAAGTGCCGTGAGTTTGTCAATGCCGACGAGATTGCAAAAGGACTGTCTCCTTTCAATCCTGAGAGCGTAGCCATAGAAGCAGGCAAATTGATGTTAAAGCGTATCGACCAGTTGCTCATGGAAGAAGAGAGTTTTTCTATTGAGACAACGCTTGCTACACGCAGTTATGTTAAACTGATAGAGCAGGCGCATGAACGAGGTTTTGATGTTAGTCTTCTGTTCTTTTGGCTTGACAGCCCAGAAACAGCCATCCGCCGTGTGGCGCAACGAGTGAGCGAAGGAGGACACAACATTCCTCGCGACACAATCATACGACGTTATCACCTTGGTATTAATAACTTTTTCAAGTTGTTCAAGGATAAGGTTGATTACTGGATGCTGGTTGACAATGCACACAATCCGAGAATTGTTGTTGCAAATAACATGCAAATATATAACATAGAAATATATAAAAAGATTGAATCTTATGTCACAGAATGAAATGCAGAAATTCAATGATAATCTCATCAAGGGACTTGAACTGGCAGAATATCGTATGTTGCGCGACAAAGCAATGCGCAATCAAGTTGTCATCAGCAGTGACGGTAATGGAGGCGTGTGCGAAGTGTCAGCGCGTGAGCTATTCACGCAGCTATACAACGAACCTGTGCCACAGTTTTGATGATGCTAATTCACGACTACGACCTGCTTGGCAATCCCACACGCATACAGTTCTTTTCTTGAGCTTATTACAAAGTTGCAGTTCCTGTATGGAACAAGATTTCAAATGGAATAGAACAGGTAGGCAAATTAAAGTCCGTAACTACCTTAGATGATTACGAGAACTGGAATCCAAAACTCGATAACATAAAGTTTCCAAAAAGAAAGAAGCCCCTTTAGAGATGCAAGAAGAGGACGTTTCCCTCTTGGGTGTTGATGCACAATCTGCCGGCAAAGAAATCCAACATTATCTTGCCGTAACTACGCCTTTTGTACCACTTACGGCAAAGAAATCCAATATTTTCTTGCCGTAACTATACTTTTTATACCACTTACGGCAAAGAAATCCGATATTTTCTTGCCGTAGCCATTGGATTGTGGAATAAAACTCGTATCTTTGTCGCACAAAAAAATTAGATTGATATGGGAACAATGCAATTTATTGGACGCAAATACGAGCTTGAAGTGATGCGTCAGCTATACGACAAGGACGAGGCAGTGCTGATGGCTGTCTATGGACGTCGCCGCGTAGGAAAGACGTACCTTGTGAAATACTTCCTTAATGAGCAATATGACTTCTTCTTCACAGGGATGCACAAGACATCTACAACTGTTCAACTCAGCGTGTTTCATGACACATTGGAACGATACTGCGGCAAGGCTCTCCCTGCTTTTCGTACATGGTTCCAAGCGTTTGATGCATTGAAAGAATACCTATCCGAGCAGAAGAAAGAGCGCACAACCGTGTTTCTTGACGAAATTCCATGGATGGATGCAGCAAAGTCAAACTTCCTTCCTGCTTTCTCCAACTTCTGGAACACATGGGCAAGTACTCACAAAGGACTGAAAGTGATAGCCTGCGGCAGTGCAACAACGTGGATGCTTGACAAGTTCGTAGGCGATCGTGGAGGATTCTATGGCCGCAGCAACAGGAGTATCTACATAGCACCATTCTCTCTGTACGAAACAGAATTGTTTCTGAAAATGAAAGGCGTGGTTTGGGATCGCAGGCAGACTACTGAAGCATATATGATCATGGGCGGCATACCTTATTACTTAGATATGATCAATCCTGCATTGCCTCTGCGCACCAATATCGACGATTTGTTTTTCCGCGATAAAGCACCTCTGCGTCAAGAGTACGATTTCCTGTTTCGTTCGCTCTTCAAAGACTCACGCATCTACCATCAGGTGGTGGAGCTCCTTGCTCGTGAAGCATCGGGAATGACGCTCGAACAAATGAAGCAGGTTTTGAAACAGCCAGACAGCGGTGGGTTCAGCACTGTGATAAAGAATCTAAATAAGTGCGATTTCATTCGCTCTTACCTAAGTTTCGGCAAGAAAGAGCGTGAAGTCATGTATCAGCTCACCGACCTATTCACCCTTTTCTACCTACGCTTTGTGAAAGCTGGCAACGGACAGGACGAACATTTCTGGAGCAACATCAGCGAGCGCAGGCATGATGCGTGGGCTGGCTATGCGTTCGAGATGGTATGCCTCCACCACATTCCTCAAATAAAGCAGCGATTAGGCATAAGCGGCATTGAGACAAACGTGTTCAGCTGGATAACAAAACCGATGACAGATAAGTCTGGCACTCAATGGAGAGGCGCGCAGATAGATATGCTAATGGAGCGTGCCGACAACATTATCAACGTGTGCGAGATGAAATACGTTGGGGCAAAATATGTGATAGAAGATAGTTATGCCGAGCATCTGCGTGAGCGCAAAGCGGTGTTCCGTCACCACACCAAGACAAAAGCATCGCTCCATCAGACGTTCATCACCACCTATGGTGTTTCGCAAAATAATAATTACTCCGAAGTGCAGTCCGAAGTTCTGCTTGATGATTTGTTCGTACAATAAAAAATGGTGCATTCGCTCGCTCACAGCACAGACAAATGGTGTTGCGCCATTGAGAACTGTAGAAAACTTTGGCGAAGAGACAGCTTTCACAAGCTCGATTCTCCCTACATGAAATCGCCGAAGAGATACTGCTGGTATGAGATGAATGAGCCATTGGTGGATGACTGGAACGAGATTGTTGACGCACAAACTATCTTGCTCGACAACGTAACTGTGAAATCAAGGAGAGACCAATCGTGGGTAATCAACGACGGTGATGCGATTAGATATAGGTATATTTTAGATGTTTTTTACCGCCACAAAGGTACGAAATTGGCAATTGACGCATATCTTATGCTAAGTTTTTTTGCTATTTCGCGCACATTCATTATCTTTGTGGCAAAGAAAATAATTATACAAGCAATAACAATTCATCAAACTACCGCTAATAAACCTTTAACAATGAAAAAACTTATTATCGCAATCGCTTCGCTAGTGCTCACAGCATCATTCAGCGCATGCAGTCAGAAGGCTGCAGAGGCAGAGAAGGAGCTAACTCCACTTGAGTATGTTGAATCATGGGGCCTTGGTTGGAACCTTGGCAACAGCATGGACGCTCATGAGAATGGCGTTTCTAACGAAACACTCTGGCACGACCAGGCAGCCACTCAGGCAACATTCGATGCTGTCAAGGCTGCAGGCTTCGGCAGCGTACGTATCCCTGTCACCTGGCTCGGTCATATCGGTGAGGCTCCTGAGTACAAACTTGAGGAGGCTTGGCTCAACCGTGTTGTTGAGATTGCTGGCTACGCCAAGAATGCAGGTCTCAAGGCTATCGTGAACATTCACCACGATGGTCATGCCGATCAAGGCAAGGCTGACACATACACATGGCTCGATGTGGAAGCTGCAGCCAACGACTCGCTCAAGAATGAGGGGATCAAGACAAAGCTCGCTGCTGTATGGACACAGATTGCCAATGCCTTCAAGGAAGAGGGCGACTGGCTCATTTTCGAGACTCTCAATGAGATTCACGATGGCAAATGGGGCGGCGGCGGCAACCAAACCGATGGTGGCAAGCAGTATCAGGTGCTCAACGAGTGGAACCAGACTTGTGTTGACGCTATCCGTGCCACAGGTGGCATGAACGAGACTCGCTACATCGGTGTGCCAGGCTACGTTTGCAACCCAGACATCACCATCAACAGCCTCGTAATTCCTCAGGACAAGACTCCAAACCGCATCCTCGTTGCCGTACACAGCTACGACCCTTGGGACTATGCAGGTTCTGGCAAGCACAGCGAATGGGGACATACTGGCAAGGACATCGTTCCTGGAACAGATGAAAGCACATACACAGGAATGCTTGATCGCCTGTACGACAAGTACATCAAGAATGGTATCCCTGTATATTTCGGAGAGTTCGGCTGCGTGCATCGCACAAACGAACATGCAGAGGAATTCCGCAAGTACTATCTCGAATATGTGTGCAAGTCTTTCCGCAAGCATCAGATGGGCGCATTCTTCTGGGACAACGGCTATGATCTTGAAGGCGATGATGCTTTCGGTCTCATGGATCACGGCAATGGCAAGTGGATTGCCAATGGCGAGGAGATTGTCAAGCTCATGGTCAATGCATATTGCAGCAACGACTCTACTTACACACTCCAAAGCATTTATGATCGTGCTCCTGCTGCTGAGGAAATCAGCGAATAAAACTCAACAAACAGAGTGAATCGTTTGAAAAAAATATATGACTGCGCTTTCGAGAAGTTTGAATGGATTCTGTCATTCTTGCTGAGAATAAACAAAGTGCATGTCGATAATGAAAAGTATGTGCGGAAGACGGTGAGCCGCTTCTGCCACAACAATGAGCAAGAGATGTTCCATCGGGCAATGGGAACATCTCTTGCTGATGTTCTTTCTGAAAAGCAGCAGAAAGAGGCTTATAGAAAGATTGTGCACAGTCACGCATGGGTGGTATTTGTGGTGTCATTCCTGACATGTTTTCCCGAGAGCATCTGGGGAATCATCATTGCGTGCATAATTGATTTTGTGTTGTTTCAGATGGTGCTGTACCATGCCATGCAACTCATACTTATACTGTATGGAAAAGGGTGCGATCTGAACAAGCATGAGGATGAAGGCGTGGATATGATCATTGCCATAGAGAGCTCTGGTCTGATGATGGGCAAGTATCCAATCATGCAAAAGATGAAGAGCGTAGTAGGCTGGTTGCTTCGTCAGGCGGTGAAGCGCTTTGGACCAAAGCTGGCTGCAAAGGCATCGAGAGCTGCTTTCGTCGTGCTGCGCAGGCAGGCTATAAAGTGGGTATCAGTTGTGGCTGCTAAGAATCACATCAGCCTGGTGTTCGATGCTCTCATTCCAATCACATGCTCTGTCATTGCCGGTTTGGTGTCGGTAGCAATCTTAGTGCCTATGTGCAACAAATTGCGTAATCATCTTTTGAAAGGAGATGCCATCTGATAAAGGATGAGCACATAAGAAGAACTATAGCGTTATGTTGGATAAGGACGGAAACAGAATGGGAATAGAGGATGTGAAGAGGGAGGCTTGTGGTGCACAGAGCATTGAGGAAATCAATGAGATGGCGGACAGGATTCACTCGGAGGATCCGATTGTGGCAAGGAATGCGGCGTGGGTGATGACTCACTTCACAAAGGAGCAGGTGGAAATGCTGATGCCAAGGCAAGATGAGATGGTGGATGTGATACTGGAAACGGATAATTCATCGCTGAGGCGGTTGCTGCTGAATGTCGTGGAACGGCAAGAGATGAATGTGGAGAGGCTGAGAACGGATTTCTTGGATTTTTGCCTGGAGCATCTTGTGTCGCCAGATGAGCAGCCGGGAATACAATCACTGTGCATGAAGCTGGCGTATAGGCAGTGCTGCTTCTTTCCGGAACTGATGGAGGAAATGAAGAATACGTTAGGAATGATGGAGGAAGGGTATGCGAAAAGCGTGATGGGGCTCAGAAGGAAATACTTAAAAAAATTAGGGTAGTGAAAATGGACTTCACTACCCTATTTTGTTTTAAGTAAATAAGTTGCATGATGTGCGCAACTATCTCACCATAACCTTCTTGCCGCCCACGATGTAGAGACCTGCAGGGAGAGACTTGAGGTCTGACTGAGTGGCTGCCTTGCGGATGAGAACGCCAGAGAGAGAGTAGATGTCAGTTGTGCTGCTGGATGGAGCAAGGCTGACGATAGCATTAGGATCGTTGGCTTTGACATCTGTCTTGATGGCATTGATAATCTCGCCGCTCTGAGAGTCGATGAGCATGGCTACAGCCGACACTTTATTCATATCATTGATAG
The DNA here is from genome assembly GCA_045600665.1 of Bacteroidaceae bacterium. GTDB lineage: Bacteria > Bacteroidota > Bacteroidia > Bacteroidales > Bacteroidaceae > Minthosoma. Next base: position 6,166 of record JAZRYI010000050.1, on the reverse strand, counting down.
CCTGAGGATATGAGCTTGAGAATGATGTGGTGTAGGTCTTGCCTGCCTCGAGCGATGAAGGAAATAAGCCAGGAGTGCCGCTCATGTTCTGACCGATGGCAGAACGCACCACGTCGTTGTGAGTGACAGGATATGCTACGCCTACGTCACCGCCAGCGAGGGAACCGCCTTTGCCCCACTCTCCGAAGAGGTCTTGGTCGAGCGAGCCAAGGTTGTTGTACTGATAGTTGACAAGACCGTCCTCAAGCACGACAACAAAGAGCGAGAGTTGCTGGTTGTCGGCATTGAGTGCATAGCGGAGGTCTGCTTGGAAGTTGATATGAGCACCATCCTCGCTTTGCTCTGCCTTGAGGGAGAGGTCGGCAATGGTAAGCTTGTTGAGTTCCTGAACGACTACATCATACCATAATGGCGATGCAGGATATGTGACATGATAAATACCATTTTCCGAGATCATTGGGTAGTATACGCCACGAATGCGGTTGATGCGAGCAGATGGGGCGCTGTTTGAAATGCCGAGGAACGAAGAGTAGCCATACATTGAACCTGCGTATGGGTCGCCAGAGTAGGTGTGAATTGACACAGGGATGAACTGCTCGCCGAATGCCTTTTCGAGCATCTCGATAGAGATGATGCCTTGAGGACAGTTAGGGCAGTCGATGCCTGTCATCTCCTCAAGCACAACATGCTTGGTAGTTTCGAAAGCGAGGTTGATGATAGAGCTCTTGTACACTTCCTTATGTTCACCAAGGGTGACATCGATAGAGAATGGATTCTCTTTGCCTGATGTGAGTGGAAGTGGGGTGCTGAACGTGAATGGGATGGCACGATCTTTGATGTTGCCTGAAATGGTTGGCCATTCCACCTTCGACACCTCATTGCCATCGCCGTCGCGGAGAGTGAGGGCGATGCTGCTGACAGGCTCTGCTGTCTTGACCACGAACTGTCCTGCAATTGTGATGTCGGACTTGTCGATGACGCGCTCAGGATTGCTGAAGCCAATGACGTAGAGGAGATCACGCTGGATGGATACGTTGTCAACAAAGATGGCTGACTGGTTCTCATTCTGGTTGACGAAAGCGATGTAGATGTTCTTGCCTGCCCAGCGAGAGAGGTCGTAGTGGTAGTGTGTCCACTCATAGTCAACCTTCTCCTGCGTTACGCCAGGAGAGAGCGTGATCTCGTCGAGGAGCACTGCACGCTCGCGTACATCCTCCATCCATGCATTGTTGAGGACAGGGATTTCAAAATCCTCCTCGAAGACAAAGATCTTGAGTACGTCTGTTTTGTCAAACATATAGCTCTGCGCATCGAAGTCGAGCACAGCCTTGCCATCGTCTGGCATGAGAATCTGAGGCGTCATCATCCAGTCATCGCTCTTGCCTGATGGAGCATAGAGAGAGTGAGAACCTGCAAAGATGTTGGTATATGATTCGTCATCTGCCATGCCGAATTGCCAAGGCATGTTGTCGGCATCGAACGAGAGATTCTGCATTGATGCAAGCGGAGTGCGGTGGTCGCCCTCAAAGCGCAGCCATGTGGCATAGCTGTTTGCAGGGTCGGAGAAGTCGTCGGCGAAGAGCACTGACTCATTGCTTACCTCGCGCACGTATGTGCCATGATAGTTGAATGTAATCTCTGCATTGTAGCTCGACTCAGCGCCTGAGTAGTCGCATACGGAGCCTTGCTCGATGACGACCTTATATTCAAGACCGTCGTAGAGATAGACAGTTGCTGTTGGGTAGAGAAGCACCTGATTCTTTGTTTCCTCAGTGTTGCCCTCGTTCATGGTAAGTGTAGCCATACGAGTACCGTCTTCCACACGCTCGATGTATGCGCTGCAGTTGTCAGTAAGATTGACAGGGCTGTCGAATGTGACGAGGATGTATGACGAGGATGCATCGATCTGACGAATCTGAGCATGGTCCTCTGGAGTGACCTTGACGAACTCAACAGGACCACTCTTTCGGCCAACATAATTGACGCGGATCTCCTTGTTCGTGCGATCGACATCGTTGGCAACAGCGATTGCGCCAGCATCGATAGTGACGTAGTATTTCTCGCCAGCATCGAGGGCACGAGTGCGGAACACGGCATTGACGATAGATTTTGATCCAGTCTTGAGAGAAAGACCTTGGTTGCCAGCTGTGAGGCCATCAGAAACCTTAGTGCCGTCAGCCTTGAAGAGGTGAACATTCTTGCCTGTGCCAAGCACCTGAACAGCACGGCCAAAGTTGATTTCAATAGTAGAGATCTGCGAGAACACAGAACCATCTGCAGGAGAAATGGTGTAGTTGTCGAGAAGATCGATGCCATTGCACACATCCTCGATTGGCTGACCAAAGTCGAAGCAGTAGCTCTGTCCAAGCGGGTCGGGGAAGGCAATGATGCGGCTTCCGTCGCCGCTCACGCTTGAGATAGAGCCTGTACGATCAAAGCCTGTCTTCTCTGTGAAGCTGAAGCCATACTGCTGCTTGCAAATCTGAGAAAGAGTGATCCAATACTTGTCTTGATAAAGAATGCGGAAGTCGCGAAGAGGACCGCCTGTGTTTGGATTGGCGAATATTGTGCCTTGATTGTCTATTGCACAGCCATCGATGTTGCCTTCTGTCTCATCCAGAATCTTGAAGTCGCTTGTGAGAATATCATAGCGGAAAGGAACACCATATTCGCTGTAGAATTCGCTGCCTTCAATTGCTTTAGCCATGTATGCCATGCCTGTAAGCCAATGGCCGTCTGGGCTGATAGATGGGCCCTCAATGTGATGAAGACCTTCTGCTACTGGTTCCCAAGCTTTTGTTTCATGCTCAGTGAAACCAACAACTCGGTATGTGTTATACTGTGTGTCATAGACAAACACCACTGGAGAGTTTGGCTGCATGATGTACCAGCTCATGTTTCCGATGATGTAGCGTCCGTCGGGAGTGATGCTTGTGAACTTCATGGCATGTTGGTCGAGATGAGCCATGTCCTTCTTTGGGAGGTTTGGAGTAGCGATAGTGTCGCCTGTCTCCACGTTCACGAAAAGTGTGGAATAGTAGTAGTCATGTCTGAGCTCGTCGGCATCGGAGATTTTGCCATTGAATCCATTGTAATGTCCTACCGCCCACTTTCCATCTGGAGTGACATGGGTAAGGTCGCCGTTCTGCCAAAGATTGCGGAGTGGGAAAAGGGTGATTTTTCCTGTTTCGCGATTATATGCAGCAGGACGGCCAGCATACGAACCAACCACGATGTTGCCATCGTCGCTGACAGATGCGATATTGAACGTGCGATTGGAATACTCAATAGGAATAACTTCCTCAGTTTCCACATTATAGAGTTTAGGTGTGGCAGTGCCACCACCTTGAGAGGAACCAAGAACAATCACTGCCCATTTGCCGTTAGGCGTGATGTCGATGAGGATGCCACCATCGTTTGGGGTGTACTTGTGAATCTTGTAGCTTGCACTTGTCTGAGCTGTCGCTGCAACAAATGTGGCAAGGAAAAGAAAAAGAGTTAGTAAGGTTTTTGTTAAGGTCTTCATATAAAGTAATTTTATTTTTCAAGCAGTTTCTTTATGTCTTCGAGAATCTGAATCTCAGAGCCTTCCTGATAGCCACTGTGTTGCTCTGTAATCTTGCCACTGCCATCGACGATAATAGTGTGAGGAATCATCTGAATGCCAAGAGCATGAAGGAAGTCGCTGTTAGGATCGAGAAGCACATGATACTCCCAGCCTTCAGCATCAACCATTGGCTTAACCTTTTGGCTATTCTGGCCTTGGTCGATGGAAATAGCGTAGATTTTCATGCCAGTCTCTTCTACCCAATCTTCATATACCTCGTGAATTGCCTTAAGCTCGCGATTGCAAGGTTTGCACCATGATGCAAAGAAGCAAATGGCAAATGGCTTGCCTTCGTTGGAGAGGGTTGCTGTATCGACTGTCTTGCCTTTAAGGTCTTTGAGCTGCACAGATGGAAGCTGTGCAAATGCCATTACTGAGATAATAGCAAAGAGTATAGATGTAAGTGCTCGTTTCATTGTACTACATATTTTTTACCGTTGGAAATATAAATGCCCTTAGGAAGAGATTCGCTATTTACACGAATGCCGCTGAGGGTGTAGATAGCTGATGACTTAGAGTCGGAAGGAAGAGCAGTGATTGCATCAGCCTGATCCTTGACTGTGAGAGAAACAGAGTTGTCGAGAGTGGTGTACTCACCGTTATCTCCGAAGCATCCATAGAGAGTATAGTTGCCTGGATTGCGTGATATCACTCCAGATATAGTGATTGTCTTTTCCTCTCCTGGCTCAAGTGAACAAGGTGTTGTAATGTATTGAGGATTAGAGTCTCGGTTCTTCTTTATGCATACGCCTATCTCATCGTAGAAGGCTGTTGTGCCAGTGTTCTTTACGGTGATCTGGAATGATGCGCCTACATTCTCATAGACTGTGTTTTCCTCTGCATTGTTGAGAACAACAGGAGCTGCAGTGTCTGAGATGAAATAGTCAGATTTGATTTCTGCGAAAGACACGTTTGCGCCACTCACAGTCATTGTATAGTATGTAGGATTGCCATAGGATGCGCGAACTGTGAAAGGCTTGTCGAGCAAGTCCTCACGGAGAGTAGCGAGACAAACTGTGTATGTGCCATCTGCTACATTTGATAGATCAACGTCAAAGTCTTGCTCGCCGTTGTATGCGGCTCCAAGATTTAGATTGCCTGGGAATTTGTCTCCGCATGGCTCGTAGCGATAGAGTGAGCCATCAGCGTTGTAAATAGCCAAGCCGATTGAGCCTTTGAAGTTCACAGCGCAGTTTGATAGTGCCACTGTACGAATGGAAACGCTGTTCTTAAGGCATGAGTTCTGTTTTGGGAACACTTGTCGTGCATCAAACTTTGAAGTGAGCTCGCCACATTCTTCTGGTTGGACATTCACAATCATCTGCTGATAGTAATTATATGCTCCTGTCAGGGAACCGTACTCTCCAGTTGCACCTGGTTCGAGAGCTGTGATGTCGAAGTAACCATCGTAAAGGCCATTCCATCCCCAGTTGAAGTGGAATTTACCACTTGTGGCATCGTATCCGTCGAGCACAAAAAAGTGACCTTCATTGCTTGTGTCGGATGTCATGCCTGCATAGCAAATAGGATGACCTGTGTATAGCTGGTCGATAATAAGTGCTTTCCATGCGCCAAGGCTCATGCAGTCACGGCTTTCGGCATAGAGGTTCTTGTTGTAGCCAAAGAAATTGATGAGAGCATAGGCAGAGTACATGTTTGGCGTGGCGCTGTTATCGCTTGTCCAACGCATGTCGGTTGCAACACCAACGTGATACAAAAGGGTTGACACGGCATCAACTTGAGCTTTTGTGTCGTACTTGCCGCCATATTCATCCTTCATGTTGTCCCAATCATAGGTGGTAGCACCAAAATCCGCAGAATATGCCTTGAAGAAAGCATTTGTATGTGAACCAATGCCATGTGCTGGGTACTTCCAGTAGTTCATCACCTGTGCCATGCCAGTTGCAACACATCCTGTAGCGTAGTTTGGTATCTTGTTGTTGTAAGGTGAGCCTTGTCCCCACTTTGTTGTGATGAGTGGAGCTATAGAACTATTGTATGTGCTGGATGCTGATCGAGTTGTAGTGCCGCCCTTATATCCGTTAGCAAGTGCGGCATCCATCTCTTCTGATAGAAAACTGAGCCAATAAGCAAGTCCATCAGGAACAGCATTGCTCTCGTTGAAATTGCCATTACTTGAGTAGCCAAGCACAGGACGGAAACAATCATCGCCAGAAACGATGATGAAACCATTATCGTCTGCAAGGTTCACCACATAGTAAGCAGGAACTGTTGCTCCATCTCTTCCTTTTGCTTTGGCATGGATGGATGAAGATATTGTCATCTGTAAATTGCTAACCGAGCGAAGCGCGGGAACTTGCGCCGCAAATTGCTTTGCAATCTTCAGAGCATCTGCTGCAGAGCGAGGAGCAGCTGATGCAAGCAAGGCAGAAGCAAGGAAAGCAAGTGTTGTTATTCTTCTTTTCATACGTAAATTAATAAGCGTCCCACTTGCGTGAGACATATTTTTTTATTGTTTTTTACTCAGTTATGAGCCCAAGAGACAAAAGAAAGAATAGCACTCATAGGATTACAAGTGCGGCTATTGGATGGTTCGGC
>JAZRYI010000049.1:0-30728 GCA_045600665.1 Bacteroidaceae bacterium | reverse complement strand
CCATACCGCAACCGCGCGATACGACCTGTGTGAACTGGATGTCTGCCATAGTCTAATGTATATTAGTGTATATAATATAGACGGGCGTCAACCCTTTTCATGAACTTTGGCGACTACAAATTATGTCATGAGGGTTTCATTATACTATTGGTATTATTCGTTTTCGGAATCATATATTTACATTGGTAAATGAACATAAATCCTACTCTTAAACAACGCATACTTTTGGAACGAGACAAATATGTCTACCAGAAGATGAAAAAATACCATACTCTTCAACAGCTATTTTGGGAATGTACGTTGAAATGTAACCTTCATTGCCAGCATTGTGGTAGTGACTGCAAGGCAAATGAACTCGACAATGATATGCCTTTAGCTGATTTCTTAAATGTTCTCGATGATTTGGCTACTCACATAGAACCACAACGTATTCTTGTTGTAACTACTGGTGGAGAACCCCTAGTGCGTCACAATATCATTGAGTGTGGGTATGAAATTACACGTCGCGGCTTTATGTGGGGTATGGTAAGCAATGGAATGTTGTTGACAGCTGAGAAACTTGACAAATTGATAGCTGCAGGATTGAAAACAATAGCAATCAGCCTCGATGGTTTTGAAGATGATCACAATTGGATGCGTGGTCATCCTTTGAGTTTTGATCGGGCTGTTAGAGCAATCAAGGCTCTTACATACCGTCAAATTACGTGGGATGTCATCACATGTGTCAATCAGCGTAATATTGGTCACTTGGAAGAATTTAAGGATTTTCTACTCAGTATCGGTGTCCGTCAGTGGCGCATCTTTACAGTTTTTCCTGCAGGACGTGCTAAGGATAATGTGGATTTACAGTTGTCATCTGACCAATTTCGTGAGGTAATGAAGTTCATCGTTCATACTCGTAAAGAGGGACGTATAGATTTGAATTACAGTTGTGAGGGATTTCTTGGACGCTATGAATATGAAGTGAGAGACCACTCTTTCTTCTGTCAAGCAGGAATACATGTTGCATCAATTCTTAATGACGGGGCAATATCAGGTTGTCTCAGCATTCGTTCTGATTACAATCAAGGGAATATCTATCACGATAATTTTTGGGAAGTATGGAATTCTAGATTTGAACAATATCGAAATCGCTTATGGGCAAAAACCGATGCTTGTTCCAACTGCGAAATGTGGCGTTATTGTGAGGGTAATGGAATGCATCTTCGTGACGAAAACGGTAAACTCGTAATGTGTAACTACATAAATATGCAGGAATAACGAAAAAGTTGTCTAAAAGAATTTTGAACTGGTGGGTAGCTGGACTAGGAGTCTTTTTAGCAGCCCTTACATATAGTTTATATAGGATGTATGCTGTTGTCTATGGGCCACCACCTGCGTGCCTCTATGGACCATCGCCTTACGAAATATCAGATAATGACTCCATTAGCAATGATACAATCATAGAATCTGACAATATCCCTGAGTAAACATCCATAATAAATACAATTCTAATCGTGGTTCATTCGAATCGCGATTTTTTTTGCCGTATAGGGTTACAATCTTCAATAATTCAACATTAACAGTCAAATTAGATAACAAATAGAAGTTGTGCCCGACACAAATAAGGGTATAAAAACAATGCCACTTATTAACAAAGTAACAAGTAGGATTAAACGTTATGCATGTAGTGCAATAGCAATAAGTCTTGTATCATGTGCAACATTGACATCATGCAATGCTGCTATATGGGAAGGAGTTGCAATGGGATTAACAGGTTTTGCAGATCCAACATACGGCAGCTATGGTTATTCAGACTATACTTCTTCAGCATATATTCCCAGTTCGTCATCAAATAGTAGTTCTTCAACAAAGACTTGTAGAAAATGTGGAGGTTCTGGGGCTTGTCAAACATGTGGTGGGAGTGGAAAAGTATATGACTATGGAACAACAAGTATTATTTCCAAGTCAAAGTATGAGCATAGCTGTGGAGTTTGTCACGGTCGTAAAAAATGTGGAGTTTGCAATGGAAAAGGTTCTATGTAACCGCACGGTAATAAAATAGCATCAATTGATGTAAACATGATAGAGAATATAAATCATAATGTATTAAAAAAGATGTGCCCGACACATATAGGGCAAAGAAAAATGACAGCAATTATAAAGAAATCCATTTTTGTAGTAATCGCAATAGCTGCTTCAATCACTACTTTTGCGCAGACAATTACAAGAAGCTATTTTTGTCAGGAAATGGGAACACAAGGACAAGCGCCAAGAGTTCCAGATAGAATTGCAACTTATGTCGAGTGGTATGATAACGGAACAATCAAAATGTTTGATGGTACTATATGGAAGTTTCGTAACCAGTCTTTTGACGGAGTAAGACATTACGTGTATACAGGTTCTGCAATGCCTTTAATGCCAGGAACTCAGTATGTTGAGGCCATGTTTTCAAGCGATTATTCCATTATGCAAATAAATTATGGTTTTGGAATTATGGGAATGATGGTACCTATGTATTCAATCTATAGATATCTTGGTGATGGAAACCAACTCGCTTTTGACTGGATGAATGAGAATTTCTAAAAAATAGTTTTAATAGGGTTACTTACATATACAAACTTACATAAACAATCAATTAATAACAATAATCACATTAAAAGTTGTGCCCGACACATATAGGGTATATGAAAATGAAAAAGACAATTGTTCTCGCTTTCGCAGCAGTAATGACACTTGCTGCATCAGTAACAGCTTTCGCTAACGTTTCAACATTCAGTGCTGATCAGGACCATCATGAGTGTGGTCATGTTGATATTGCTTCACAAGGCAAAGGTGCTTGTCGTCATGCCGGATGTAAGTGTACATGGTACAACAGAGCACAAGGTGGTGCTGGAAAATGCGTCTGCGGTCATTGGGATTATGTTCATAACTGATTCAAAATAAAACGTTCATTCATTTTGCAATGACTAACTAAGCACTATATGACTATCCTAACCGACTGGTTATGAATTATTCAGTTTGTAATCAGTCGGTTTGAAACTAAATCTCTTAAACATAAAAAACAGACATTATGATTAATTTCAAGAACATGATGAAGTACGCAATGTGTGCTCTTATTTGCCTTCTGTCTTTTTCTTGCGAAGAGGAAATTACGGATATATATACAGTATCTATTGGAGAAGAAGTACAAATATCTAAGAATACTGTAAGAAATGGTGATTACGTTTATCTATCTATAGGAAAGCTTGCTTTTGACAAGAACGACGACGTGATAAAGAACAATCTAATCGATGATAATGAAAAGGGAATACCTATGATTCACTACTTGATAGATGGCGTAGAAGTCATGAAATCAAATAAGAAAAGCGAGCAATATGCAGTGGAATATAAAGTGTCAAACTTGTCAGTTGGAAAACATGTACTAAGCGTGTCTGCTATGCCTCAAGAGGATTTTGTACAATACATAAGCATTTATAGACCATGTGAATTTTATGTGGTAGAGAGTGAATGACAGCAATAAGCATAGTGTAACTTTAGTCTTATGTAACCATTCAAGCGTTTTGTGCTTTATGAAGGATATTGTCATATTAACACATCTTCAATTAATTCGTACAGCCAAAGGCAGGTTTCGTACAGTGGGCGTTTTTTCTTTTTGCAGGATAAATCTTTGTCCCTATATTTGCAGCATCAAATAAATGAGATATCAGATAGATTTCTTGGCATAGCGTCATCTATTTAACAAAACAGTAAATGAATTATTAGTATAAAAACAATATGGACATCATGACAAATAAGAATCATGCCAATGATTTCGCTGCACGAGAGCTTTATGCAAGATTGAACTCAGAAATGTATAAGCCGGGGGATTGGCAAACGGAAAACAATGGGGAGGATATGTCTGTTGTAAGTCAAGTGATCATGCAGTATTGGAAGCCTCGTTTCCTAATCGACCACAGGGCTAAGTGTGCATACGAGTTCATGGACAGCAGTGAGACCTTGTGTACTGTGAAACAAGATGATATTGATTGGGAATCATTGAGAGGATTGCCGAGCGAGATTGTCGGGCGTGCTCGCAGTTTGGACTTCCATTTCCCATCATTTGTCCGTAGTTACGTGAACGGAGTGGCGCAAGTCTGTTGGCAGCTTAATCCTGATGGCATGTATTACATGGATGAGGACGGATATGGGATGACCGACGATGAAGAAGTGGAAATCTATGGTTTCATCGACCGAAGGGGCAAGGTTGTCGTAAAGTTCAAACAGATTCATGAGGACTGGAATCTTTTGAAAGCAATGCGTAAGGAAGCTGAAACTATCGTGCGTATATAAAGTCGTTCATTCAAAGGTGGTTTTCGCACTGGAGGGTGTTTTTTACGACAAAATGGATACTGTATTGATAATGTATAACATATAATAGAAATAACAAGTTACATAATATGTCAGAGATAGAAGAAGTACGCTTGAAGATAAAGAATCTTGAGGAGACTTGGATAGGTTACCTCGAATCATACAACAATGAATTGATTCCTATATGCCAGACAATAATAGAAGACATGAGAGGAAGGTTGGGTCAGTTTGGCCATGAGAAAGGAGAGCCAGACTTGGGAAGACGCACACGAGTTTATTGTTCATGGCAGGAGTATGAAAAGTACAAGATCTTAGCCCACGCAACGTCAAACGATGATTATGAATACCGATTCTTTGTCGAGATGTGTACATCAGGCACGTATGGCAATAGGGCAATGGTAGAATGGTTTGAGGATATGGCAGAATTCAAAGAATGGCTGAATGACCCACAATCGGTAGCCAAGTTAGAACAAATATGTAAGAAGCTGTATTGCAATCATTTCATAAATACGCTTGGATTGGTGTATGTTAGAGAAATTGAAGAACCGAAATGGTATGACTTGTGGAAAAGGAAAGTGGAACGTTTTGTGTCTAAAGTTAGCAAAAGATTTCATAAAAAATCATCTGATGATATGATGGAAGACTTTGACCTCGATATGTTCTTCTCCAGAGAAGATGGATTGTAGTTTTCAAGAATCTCAAGGATATCCGTTCGAGATATAGAAAATGGATAACTTTCTGTTCATACAGCCAAAGGCAGGTTTCGTACAGTGGACGGGATTTCTTTAGGTGGTGAAAAGAAGATTTCGTACTTTTGTAGTGTCAAATATGAATTGGGAGAAGATATATAATAAAATGTTTAACAATTAAAAGAAAGGGAAAAGGAAATGAAAAAGTGGAAATAGGGAGATAGAAATGAGTGGAATCCATAAACTGGAACACTCTTATTGAGCAAGATAAATATCAAGTTGTAGAATATTAAAAAATTGAGCATTATGAAAACAAGAGTATTTAGCCTGCTAATTCTCGATGAGAGTGGCAGTATGAGCAGCATCGAGAAGCAAGCTGTAGATAGTGTAAACGAAACACTCCAGAGCATACGTTCTGCGCAGAAGAAATATGAAGATCAGGAGCACTATGTGAGTTTTGTGACCTTCAATAGCGATGGAGTCAAGACAATCCTGGACAGAGTAGAGGCTAAGGAGGCAGAAGACATTACTCCTGAACAGTTCAATCCTGCTTGTTGTACGCCGCTATACGATGCAATCGGCAAGGCAGTTACTGAACTCAAAAATAGTGTAGGCGAGAATGACAAGGTGCTTGTGACTATCATTACTGATGGTTATGAGAATGCTTCGCAAGAATACAATCGGGCAAGCATCAAGGCTATGACAGAAAAGCTGGAAAAGGCCGGATGGACATTTGCCTATATTGGAGCTAACCAGGATGCAATGGCGGTGTCGCATGATTTAGGCATCAAGAACGCAATGAACTTTGAGGCAACAGTTCGTGGCACTGTTGCAATGAGCAAGAAGCTGAATTATTCGCGTGCTCGTTGGTGCTCTCGTATTGCCGACAATGATGCTCATGCGAATGAGAATTTCTTCGATGAGCAATAATTTGATGTCATCAAAGCATTAATCCATAATAATTATAACCAATTCTTGTATATTTTAGTCCAAAGGTGGGTTTCGTACAGCGGAGGGGTTTTTGTTAGGTGGTGAGATGAAGATTTTGTACTTTTGCAACGTAAATCGAAAGACGGGAAATAATAAAAGGTGAGATGATGAAATAGAAATGAATGGAATAAAATGTTTGCCAATGGTGGCAGTCAGCGTGCTTGCGCTGGGAATCTGTGGCGCTTTCCTTCTCTCAAAATTGCCATGGCATTGCCCTGGGAAATGAAATTCTTCCAACGCCAGGGCTTACCGACGAAGGTGTGACATTCTCATTCCATCCATACGCCCTCAGCTGCTTTGCTGCCGGATGTTTCCATTTCACAATTCCCTACGAGGATTTGAAGCCATATTTGACAAGGAAGGCAAAGAAGATATTGAATATGCTATGATTCATGTGCAGCCCATGTCAATGAAAAAAACGGCCAAGGGCAGCATAGTGCCTTTGGCCGCTTTTGGTTTTGTATTGTTCTGCGCTCCTTAATAGTTCTCGCCATAGCGCTCCTTGGTGATCACATCGAGTGACTTGCCGCGAGTGTTTGGCATGCCAATGAGGCCGATGATGAGGGAGATGGCAAGGAGGACAATCATGCAGTATGCTGCAATGGTGAAGCCTTCGCCGTTCTCGCCATAGATGATGGTGAAGATGATGCCCCACAGGGCTGACAGGCCGCGCACGATGAAGAACATCAAGCCCTGGGCTCCTGCACGGAACTTGGCTGGGAAGAGTTCTGAACCCCACAAGGCGTAGAATATCTGCACGGACAAGCCGCTGTTGAGTCCCCAGAGGATGACGAATGCCCACAGCGTGCCGATGCCATTGACGCCAACGGTGACTATCAGCAGCCATGTGCTGAGCGCAAAGATAAGGCCGAGCACATAGACAAACTTGTGGCTAATCTTGTCGATGAAGTGCGAGATGCCGAACGTGACGACAACCACAATTCCCCATTGCACGCAGTTCATCATGTTGGAGTACTCGTTGCTCACGCCGCCAGCGGTTTCGCAGATGCGTGGCGAGAAGAAGCCCATCACGCTTGCCACGAGGTTCCAGGTGAGGTAGATGGATGCAAGGAAGATGACGGTCTTCACAGCCACCTTGTTGGAGAACAGCACAGAGAATGCCTTGATGAGGCCTGTGTCCTCGCCTTTTGCCTTGGCATCTGCCTTGCTTGCCTCAAACTCTGCGCTTTCCTCAAGCTGACGCTGAAGGAGCCATGCGATGAAGGCTATGACGAAGAGGGTGAAGAACACCACGCGAGAGGAGAACACGTTGAGTGCTGCCTCGCTGCTGCCGTCGATTCCGAACCAACTGGCTGCTGTCTCTACCATGCCAAACAGGTATCCGCCTGGGGCGAAAAGCATGCCCATCAGCAGGATGATGGCTGGGCCTACAGCCCACGACATCTGTGAGATGCAGATGTTGCGACCGCGATTGTGCACCTCCGAGCTTTCAGAGATGTAAGTCCACGATGCTGGCACTCCCACGCCTACAGAAATGCCTGTGACGAGGAAGCCGGCAAGGAGCATAGGGAAATTGACGGACGACATGATGAGCAGCACGCCCAGCATGTAGATCAACAGGTTGTACGTGAAGATGAACTTACGTCCATATTTGTCAGCAAGCACGCCGCCGATGATGGCGCCGATGGCAGCACCAAGAGCATTGGCGCTCAAGGCGTTGATCCATCCAAGGTGAATCTCAGAAAGGTCGAGATAGCTTTTCCAGAGCGAGATGCCGCTGCCACCTGCAACGATGGCGCCAGCATCGAGATAGTTGTTGAGAGACACAGCAATGGTGCTCTTCAAACTTCCATTAGATGCCATATTAGCTGCGCTTTAGTGTTACTTCCTGTTCATACTTCTGGCACTCCTTGATGTAGTCGAGACCAACAGGAACATCATTGCGGAGACAGAACTCGTCATAAACTGCGTTCCAAGGCATTGCCTTGTGCTCTTCGATAGTGGCGAGCTTCTCGAACATCTGGCCAGCGTTCTCCATCTGGCTGATGCTTGCCACTGGCTCAAGAAGGGCACGGCACATGCACTTCTGCGCTGCGCGAGAGCCGATGACGTATGCGCCAACACGGTTGAGAGTGCCATCGAAGTAGTCGAGGCCATAATGCACGCGGTCGATTGCGCCAGCACGCACGATTTCGTAGAAGAGCTCTGTAGTGAGGTCGTCCATGATAGTGACATGGTCAGAATCCCAGCGCACAGGGCGTGACACGTGAAGCATCAGCTCAGGCACGAAGAGGAGGAGAGACGACACCTTGTCGCCAATCGACTCTGTTGGGTGGAAGTGGCCTGTGTCGAGGGTCACCATCACGTTGTTCTTGGAAGCATAGGCGTTGTAGAAATCGTTTGAGCCAACTGTCATCGACTCAAGACCAATGCCGAACACCTTCGATTCGAGGCATGGCTTCTCCCACTGATACTTTGTGGCGAGAATCTCGTCAAGGCTCTCCTTCAGCTGAGCGCGATACTGCATGCGGTTGACAGTCACATCCTTGCTGCCATCGTGAATCCAAAGGTTGATGGTGCAAGGATCCTGCTGATACTCGCCCATAGCGTTAGCAATCTCGCGGCAACGCTTCATGTGTTCGATCCAGAACTCGCGAATCTCTTTGTTAGGATTAGAGATTGTGAGGTTGCCAGAAAGAGGGTGAGAGAAGTTTGTGGAGTTGAAGTCGAGCTTGGTGTTGTTCTCCTTGCCCCACTCCATCCATCCTTTGAACATATCCACTGTACACTCGTTGCGGTCAATCATCTTACCGTTGAACTCGCCATAAATCTCATGAAGATTCAAGCGATGCGTGCCAGGGATGAGGCTCTTAGCCTTGAGAATGTCAGCACGAAGCTCGTCGATGTTGCGTGCAGCGCCAGGATAGTCGCCTGTGGATTGAATGCCGCCCGACATCGCTCCTGCCTTTGGCTCAAAGCCATGCACGTCGTCTGCCTGCCAGCAGTGCATGCTGAGGTGGAAGTTCTGCAACTGTTCAATTACCTTCTCGGTGTCGATACCGATCTCTGCGTAGCGAGCCTTGGCTACTTGATAAGCCTGCTCAATAAGTTCTGATTTCATATAAAGCCCCCTTCTAACCTCCCCCCATAGGGGAGGGACACCATGCGGGGTGCGTGTCTATTGTTATTATTTTGTTATTTCCTCATATTTTTTATATGCCTCGTTCCATGCCTCAGCATCCTCTGGCATATAAGTGTTCAGCTCGATGCTATTCGCAATGATGCTGCGCATTTCAAACATGTCGCCTACCAATCCAGCCGCCTTAGCTTGCAGCATGATGTTGCCGATTGCCGTGCCCTCCACAGGACCAGTCACCACAGGCATTCCGATGCTGTTTGCAGCCATCTGCATCAGATACGCATTGCGCGAACCGCCACCGATGACATGAAGCTTCTCGATAGGGAACGGAGCCATGTCCTTCAGGTAGCCAAGCACCTGGCGATAGCACATGGCAAGGCTCTCGAAGATGCATCGCGCCATCTCCTTGTAGTCCTGAGGCACATGCTGACCTGTCTTCTCGCAATAACCCTTGATTGCCTCGACCATCGAAACAGGATTGGCAAACTCAGGCGCATCGGGGAAGATGAAACTCTGGAATGCAGGCGCCTCCATAGCGTCCTTGCACAGCTGAGCAATGTCAGGCGCATCTGTCCACTCCGAGCGGCAACGCTCCAAAAGCCACATGCCGCAGATATTCTTCAGGAAACGAGTAGTGCCCTCAATGCCACCCTCATTTGTGAAGTTGTACTCAAAGCTCTTGTCGGTGATGATGGCATCCTTCGTCTCAATGCCAAGCAGCGACCAAGTGCCACAAGAGAGGTAGGCAAACCTCTCATTCTGAGCAGGCACGGCAGCGACTGCAGCACCCGTGTCGTGACCTGCCACAGCCACCACTGGCACAGCGCCAAGCCCCGTCATTTTCTGCACCTCAGGTGTCAGCGTGCCAATCACATCGCTTGGATTGACATATCTGCCAAACTGGCTCTCCTTCAGCCCAATCACGTCAATCAACTCCTTGTCAATCTGCTTGGTGCGAGGGTCGAGCATCTGACTCGTGGAGAGAATAGTGTATTCGCACACCGCCTCCCCCGTCAGCATGTAAGACAGCGCATCAGGCACGAAGAGAATCTTCTCCGCAGCAACAAGAGCCGAGTCATTGTTCTGAACCAGAGTGGCAAGCTGGAACAGCGAATTGAACTGCATGAACTGGATGCCCGTCTTTTCATACACCTTCTCCTTAGGCACAAGCTTGAAGTACTCCTCCATAGCATTGTCAGTGTGCGGATCGCGGTAGCAGTACGGATTGCGGAGCACTCCCCCATCCTTGCCTATAAACACGAAATCCACGCCCCAAGTGTCGATGCCGATAGATTGAATCTCAATTCCCTCATCAGCTACCACCTTCAAGCCGCGGATTATCTCGCTGTACAGAGCATAAATGTCCCAGAAGAAATGTCCTCCTGTCTGTATGATGTTGTTCGGAAAGCGGGTAAGCTCCCGCTGTTCAAGCTTGCCATCAACGATGGAGCCAAGAATGGTTCTGCCACTCGTTGCTCCAAGGTCAACAGCAAAGAAATTTGATACTCTCATGTTAGGTTAAGTTAGTTTGTAGGTATTGGTGTAGTTGAAAATAACGCCAAAGGTACGCTATTTGAGTGAAAACAGCAAACTATTGTGGGGAAAAGTACACATTTCTTGTTGGAAAACAATTATTGTTACTGCTTTTTACAGTTCCTTTGACTTATACATGCTCTCCCACCAAGAGTCATCGTCTTGCAGCCACTTTGCGAACCATGCCCAGATGGTGTTCTGCCACTTGATGCGCTTGTTGTATTCGGTGATCCAGTGGTTTTCGCCCTCCACGAGCACCATTGCAGTTGGGCGGTTGAGAAGCTTGAGGGCTGTGTACATCTGGATGGATTCGCCTACTGGCACGTTGGTGTCGCCTGTGCCGTGCACGAAGAGAAGCGGAGTGTGAATCTTGTCGGCATTGAAGAGTGGCGACTGATCGACGAAGAGATCCTTGCGTGTCCAAGGATAGCTGTTAGCCATCGATGTCTGTGAGTAGGAATAGCCCCAGTAGCCTTCACCCCAGTAGGATGTGTGGTCGGAGATGCCGGCATGTGACACTGCTGCAGCGAAGATGTCGGTCACTGTCTGCAAATACTGAGTCATGAAGCCGCCGTAGCTTGCGCCGATGCAGCCAATCTTCTCGGCATTGACGAATGAATGCTCGGCAGTGAATGCCTTGGTTGCGCCTATGATGTCGTCGGCAATGTATTTGCCTGCTGTGTTGACGTGCATGGCTGACCACTTCTGACCGAAGCCTGTTGCGCCGCGAGGGTTGACAACGAGCACCACATAGCCAAGAGCAGAATAGGCTTGCTTGGCATAGCGACCACCGAAGGTGCGTGATGTAGGCGAGCAGCCGCCGTAGTAGTTGACAATCATTGGGTACTGCTTCGAAGCATCGAAATGAGGCGGGAGGTAGTACATGCAGCAGATGCTGTCGCCATCAGGATTCACCCATGTGTATGGATGGCATTCGCCAAGCTCCACATTGGCAAGGTCGTCCTTGCACAGGTCTTCGACGAGAGTCGATTTGAGCGACTTGAGATTGAGCGTGTAGAGGCGGTCGGCATTTGCTGCGCTCTGACCGTAGTATGCCATGATGCCTGTCTTCACAGCCATGGAGTAGCGAGAGAAAATGTCCTCAGGAACAGCAATCTGCTGAATCTTCTTTGTCTTTGGATTGAGGCGGAAAAGGTGCTTGCAATCCTTGTCCTCGGCAGAGAAGTAGAGGTTGCCATCGGAGAATGACCACTGAGGAGTTTCGATGTTAGGATTGAAATTGATGGTGACAGGATAAACTGTCCAGCCATTCATCATGTGGACGTGCGCATTGTCTGATTCCTTGGCAGAGAGCGAAGGAGTGGCTTGCTCCATGAGATAGAGCTGCATGTCGTAGTTGCTTGGCGTCTGTCCTGCTGCCACATTCATGCCTATGCCATTGAGGCATTCAGGAGAGCCTGTGACGGCTACGTACTTACCATCAGGCGAGAACGACGCAGAAGAGATGAAACCATCGTGAGAGATGAGCGTGTCGATCTGCATGGTGGTGAGGTCGAGACGATAGAGGGAGTTGAAATCCGTAGGGCGCATCTGCGAGGCATCATACTCCGACTTCATTATGAGGGCATAGCGGCCATCTTGCGAGATGTCTTGCAAGTGCACGCTGTGATAGCCGTAGGTGAGTTGAGACGCTATGCCCGACTTGAGGTCGAACTTGTAGAGGTTGGAGCGACTGCGCCAGCCGTCCTGGCGGTCGTCGGGAGTGATGACTTCATACACGTCCCTATCCTCTTTCGGGCCATTGGAATAGACGCTATAGATCACGTAATCCTCAGTTGGGGACATGACGAAGTTGCTCTGTGGGAGGTTCTTCGTGAGCTCTGTCTCAGCGAATGTAGCAGGATCGATAGCCACGAGCGTGTAGCCTGGCTTGCCATCGTTCATGCGCACGGTGAGCATCTTGTTCGTGCGAGGCATCCAGCGAGTGTAGGTTGTCTGCTGCTTTGCGCCTGTGGCAAGGTTCCAAAGGAAGTTCTTACGTGTCTCCGAACCAGAGGTGTTCATCTTGTAGGTGCTTGAGATGAGGTAGCGGCCATCAGGGGAGATTGCGGCAAGAGAGTATTGCTTCTGATGCAGCACATCGCCAAAGTTGTATGTGCGCTTGCTGTCCGAACCAATCTGTCCGATGGCGCACTTGTCGGCATCGACTTTGACGGAGAGAGTGTCGGAGCTGCCAGCTTCTGTGAGACACTTCACAATGACCTTGTGCACGCTTGGCTCAAGTCGCACGTAGCCACCTGATATTTGCTTGCCATCCACATACAGGCGATAGTCTTTCACGCCACGAATGGAGATGTTGCCTGTTGTGTAAACAGAGTTGGAAAGTGTGAAGCCAGCAAGCGAGATGGATGCTGCATTGGCATCGGAAGGGAGAACGCCATCGGTGATGATGGTGCCATTGTCGATGGCATCGAAGTTGACCGTGCCATCAAGATAGCTTGTCTTATTGAACGGAGAGGCATTCACGTCTTTATTGTCAATCATGACAGGTGCCTGCACCGTGTAAGGTCCAGCGCAGCGCAACTCCTTCACCTCAACGTCATCGGCAAAAGCTGATGAGCTCAAGGCGCAGAGAGCGGCGAGAGTGAGTAGTTTTTTCATGTTTTATTTAGTTTTTATAGTAATTACACTAACAGCGCCCAACACAAGGAAGATGCCTGCAAGCACGAGCATCATGACCTGTGAGCCGCCCATCAGGTTCAAAAGCACACCGCCAAGGAGTGCGGCTACAATCTGCGGAAGGCAGATGGTGCAATTGAAGAGTCCAAGGTATGTGCCCATCTTTGGATTGCCCTGAATAGCATTGGTGAAAAGGGTGAAAGGCAGAGCAAGCATTCCTGCCCATGCTGCGCCGATAAGAAGGAAGCTTATCCAAAGCACATAC
This sequence comes from Bacteroidaceae bacterium, assembly GCA_045600665.1. Classification (GTDB taxonomy): domain Bacteria; phylum Bacteroidota; class Bacteroidia; order Bacteroidales; family Bacteroidaceae; genus Minthosoma. The sequence goes on along the minus strand of JAZRYI010000049.1, from coordinate 17,182 downwards.
TGGTTTGTAATCCACATGGTTGAGATGAAACCTGCTGCACCAACAAGAAGGCTCACGATGTAAGCGCACTTGTATGACTTGAAGCGAGGAATGAGCGTTGCCCAGATGACAGAGCCTACTGCCTGAATGGCAAATACCACACCCACCCAGTTGGCTGCTTCCTGATAGCCTTCGCTCTGCACATCGGTTGTGTTCCAGCATTGCTCTGCGATTGCGCCTGGAGTGTATGTCCACATGTACATGAATGCTGCCCAGCAGAAGAACTGAACAAGGCCAATGGAGATGAATGTGTAGAGAATTGAAGGCTGTGAGCTTCCAGCACTGAGGGATTCCGAGTTTCCGAGATTTCGAATTTTCGAATTTTCGAGATTCTGAGTTTCCGAACTTACAAAGCTCTTCATCTGCTCAGGCGAATACTCCTTCACGTTTGCTGTTGTGTAGATGACGCAAAGGATGAGGATTGCAGCACCGATGTAGAATGAGTAGATGACAGAGTTTGGAATCACGCCCTCAGGTGCAACATTCTGCACGCCAAGGAATGTGAAGATGTATGGGAAGAGGTAGCCAACCAGCGAACCAGCATTGCAGAGGAAAGACTGGATGCTGTAGGCAAGTCCTTTCTGTTCCTCGTTCACCATGTCGCCCACCATCATTTTGAATGGCTGCATGGCAATATTGATAGATGTGTCGAGGAACATGAGCGACATCAATCCAAAGAGCATCGTGCCTGTGAGCCCCCACATGACAACCTGCGTTGTGAGGCCAAGCGAGCCAGCATTTGGAAGCATGAGCATTACTGCCACTGCAACTACTGCGCCGACAAACAGATATGGGATGCGACGGCCGAAGCGGCACCAAGTCTTGTCGGACAGCATGCCGATGATTGGCTGCACTATCATGCCCATGAGTGGAGGGAGAATCCAGAAGAAAGAGAGCTGATGAGGGTCTGCGCCGAGAGTGGCAAAGATGCGCGAGATGTTGGCACTCTGAAGAGCGTAGGCAATCTGCACGCCGAAGAAGCCGAACGAGATGTTGAAGAGCTTCCAGAAGGATAGATTAGGTTGTTTCATAAGGAGAAAGACCCACCGCTGTCCTCCCATGGAGGGAGGGATACCATGCGGAGTGTTTGTTATTTGATGATTATTTTCTTGTTGTTCTGAATGTAGATGCGACCTGGCAGCGGAGTTGCAATCTTGCGGCCTGTGAGGTCGTAGATTGGCTTTTCGGATGACTCTCCGTCAACAACTGGTGAAGAGATGGATACTGCGGAAGTGACGTCTTTGTAGTTGACCTTTGAGCCAGAGAGGGTTGCTTCGTAGTAGTGATCTTCTTTCAGCTCGGTGATGTCGGCTGTCTGTGGCTTGTTGTTGCCTTGATTGAAGATGATGTTGAAGTAGTAATCAGCCTTGTCGATATTCACTGTTTGGCAGTACCATGTCTCGCCATTTATGGTGGTTGTGGCTGGCTGCTTGCCTGGCCAGTTGCCATTGAGCTGAGAGTTGTTGTTGCTATCCCAGATGTAGAAATAGACAGGGGTGAAGTCGGCTTTCACATAGATTGTGGCTGTGTGAGGAGTGAACTGCTCCTTCTCTGCCTCTGCTGCCTTTTCCTCGTCGGAAATCTGCTTTTCTATTGCTTCCCAACCTGAGGCAGCATCATTAGAAAGATAATAGATGAAGCCTTTGCCTGAGCATACCTGAGTGTAACCTGCAGGAGCGGCATAGGCAGATGGTGTCTTACCCACAACGCAGATGAGCGTGCCCTTTGTGCCTGTTGTCTTCACCGCATAGTAGAGCTGAGCTGACTTGAGCTGCTCGTATTTGCTGGTGCTTGTGATGCCAGCAAGCTGACGTGCAGAAATCATTCGTTTGATGTCTGACTTGTTTGCCGTCCAGTGCTTCAAAAACACGCATGGAGTGCCTGGCATAGCGAGCAAATAGGCATTTGCCGCAAGAGTGTCTGCCTTTATTGGATCTTGGTTTGCTGATGGTCGCTTCTCTGTGTCGTGGTTTTCTACAAATGTGACTGCGTATGGGCGGTAAGCCTCTTGATACACAAGTGGATAGCCAGCGGCATCAGAAGCATTGCCAGCAAGGAGGTTCCAGTTGTTTTGGTTGATGGCATCGCGAACACGATAACGGAACTGGAAGTCGAATGCTGAGGATGCAGGAACGCCATTGGCGTCTTTGGTGCCATCTATCCATTTCTTGATGGCAGATGAGCCGTCCCAGTACTCTCCCACAGAGAAAGCTGGGTGCGACGCTGTGTTGTAATCAGTGATGAATGAAGCACTATACCCCTTCACCATGTCGTAACGGAAGCCTGTGTAGCCAAGGTCATCGATGAGGTATTTAAGGTATGCTTTGATGATCTTATTCACGTTGTCCGACTTATGGTCGAGGTCGCGGCAGCCATCCCATCCGTCGCCAGTGTCGTTGTTTGAAGAGATGGAGATTCCTTGCGCATTGGCTTCTGCAAGGGCTGCGCCTCCGTCGTCGTTCTTGCAAATGTCGGTTGACTGAAACTGATAAGCCTCGCCCTTGTATGTCTCTTTTGGGAATCCAAACCAACCATTGCTGGTGTTGTGATGATTGATGACGACATCAGCAATAGTTCCAAGACCTTTCTCCTTGAAGGTCTTAATCATAGAGCGGAGCTCGTCTTCTGTGCCGAAGCTGGAGTTCTGATCCCAATAGTAGAGAGGCAGGTAGCCCATGTTGGTGCCACCACCGCAATTGCCTGAGTTTGGCACCCAGATGTAATCGAAATAGTTTGCAAGTTCATCTGCCTGCTTCTCCAGCTTCTTCCATTTGCAGTCGGAGTAGCCATCCCAATAGAAGCCCTGGAGCATCACCTCTGTTTGCGCAAAGGTGCTGAGGGATGAAGACATGGCGATGAGGACAGAGAGAATAGTCTTTTTAAGCATATATTCGTAAAAGGTTGAAAAGGAGCGGGCAAAAACTGTCCGCCCCTTTTATTATAGATGTATTATTTTTTTGTGAGAACAACTTTGTGTGTGCCTTCACAACTGAGGTAGAGCTTGATAGAGTAAGTGCCATCACCGTCTGGAGCATCGAGGTCTTTACCGCTGTACTCTGTGAGACAGTCGTATGACTTAGCGTCGCCATTGGCACCGCCCCAGCTGATTGACCAGTCATCGTTCATGGCGAACTTGAATCCGTTTGTGAGTTCGGTAGTGAGTTCCCAGCACTTCTCTTCTGCATTGTATGTCATGTGCTGTGATGCATCAGACACGTTCCAGCCGTTGTGGTTGCCTACACATGTGATGCTTGTAATCTCTGTGAGAGAATAAGTCTTGGCATCCCAGTTTACAGCAATCTTGTAGTAGCCTTCATGGTCAGGCGAAATATTGTCATCACCCTCAATTATGCCATCATGACCACCATACCAGTTGCCTTCAGAAACGAACTTGAACGAACCATAAGATGGAGTGTTTACATAATAGTAGCCAATGAACTCGTCACCGTTCTTTACCATTCCACAGCCATCAGCTGGCCAACCATAAGCATCGCCAGCATAGTAGAGCTTGTCAACAAATGGAACGTATGAGAATGTCCAGTTCTTAGGGTCGATAGTGAACTTGTACTTGCCGCCTGTAGGACAGCAGAAGCTGTTGCCCGAAGTGCTTTCGCCGAAGAAGCCAGAAGTTGACTCGTCGCCATTTGTCTGAGCACGGAAAAGACCATCCCAGTTCTGAGCGTCAACAGCCGACTGAGGAGCGAATGCAAACCACTCTGAGTCGCCAATCTCGATGACGCACGAGTAAGTGCCGTCGCCATTGTCGTCCATAGGAGTTGGCTCTGCAAGGTTCCAGCCGTTGTAGCCGCCAATGTAGTAGTATGCAAACTCATTTGCAATGGCAGGGAGACGGAAAGTTTTCACCTGCGAAGTGAAGGCATTGCTGGCAATAGGCAGAACGACGGTTGTGCCATCTGCATTCTTGAGGTCTGTGTAGAGCTTGAAGTCGCACTGACGAGTGGTGTAGGCAAGCGAGCCATACTGCTGCTGAATGGCTGCAGCGAGGTCGTTTGGCTGAACCACGATTTCGTTATCCACAGTAGTGAAAGGGATCTCGTATGTGTCGTTGAGCAAGAGCTTTGTGAACACGACAGATGATTGTGCGTTGCCCGACTGTGAGCTGAACACCTTTGCAAGAGCGATGCCCTCCTCAGGAACATTGTTGAGGTCTATGTCCTTCAGATAGCTGATGATCTCACCTTCCACGGTGCCAAGAGCCTCTTCCTGAGCATTTGCCTGTGGATCTGCCCAATCTTTGAAATCCTCGGTGCAGGCAGCGAAGTTGATCGCTGCTGCAATGAGAGAAGAATAAATGAATATCTTTTTCATGATTAAATACAAATAAGAGTTTTTACTTCATTGAGCCTGTACCGTTGGTGAAGTCAAGGCAAATCTGCTTGCCTGCCTCAGCTTGGAAAGAATATGCGTCGCCAAGATCAGCAGCCCAGTTTGATGGGATATCGCAATCGCGATAGAAGAGAGTGCCATCGTTCTTGATAGTGAACTCTGTCTTCCACCAGTCGATGCCGCAGTCAACAGCTACACGAAGCTCGCCGCTTCCTGCCAAAACTGGAGACACGCATGGCTCAGCAGCAGAGCCGCTCATTGTGAAGAGAGCGCCATCGTCGAATGACCACTGGTCAGCACCAGGTGATGTAGCGCCGAAGAGGTAAACCTTGGCAGCCATTGTCTGAAGCTCGTAAGAGATAGCAGAGCCAGCAATCTTGTTCTTCACCACGATTGTGTACCAGCCAGCATTCGAAGCCTTCATGTTTGATGTGTCGTCAGAACCTGCGTTCACCACGCCTGCATCGTTCTTAGCGCCGATAGTCACCTGACCGAAACCCTTGTCGTTGCCCTTCCAGCCTTCATCAGGATTGATCTTGAACTCATCGCCCTCGTTGAAGTAAACGATGCCGTATGAGAAGCCTTCCTGGCTGTATGCGAAGTGGAGAGGCACGAACTTGCTCCAGCCGTCAGATGCTGGGAATCCGCCCACGATGTACATTGTAGAAGGAAGAGCAAGCTCAACCTTTGGAACGTAGGCAAGAACCGAAGGGAGTGTCACTACATTTGACTCTACGAAGCCAAGCTCTGAACCTGTGAGGTTTGCAGAAATCTTGAAGTAGATTGCCTGTGGGTCAACAAGCATGTCTGTGTTCTCGCCACCCACGATGTCGAGTATTGCCTGATTGATTTCCGATGCAGGAACCGACATAGTAGCCGATGCGTATGAGGAAGGAAGTGCCACCCAGTTCTCTTTGTCAAGGCTGATGCTCACCTTGTATGTGGTAGGAGCAGTGTAGCCATAGCCTGGCTGAGAAGTGGTGAGGACTACATAGTCAGAATACTTGAGGTCGTATGTGTTGTTGAAAGATACGCCTGGAGTGTTGAGCACAAGGGTGAGTCCCTGAGTGTTCAGCACAGGATTGCTGTCGCGGTCTTCACTGCAAGAGGTAGTGATGCCGAGAGTGGCAGCTGCGAGAAGCAATGTATAAAATATCTTTTTCATATTGAAGTCATTTTTAATAATTATCATTCTGCGTCATATTGCTGTTTGCGCTGAGCTCGTTGGCAGGAATTGGGAAGATGTTGTACTTGCTGTTTACAGCAGCACCAGCATACACGCCACCCTTCCAATCCCAGAGGTAAGCACCGCTTGTGAATAAGTCGAAGCGAATGAGGTCAGAGCGACGACGGCCTTCCATGTAGAACTCACGGCACCACTCGTTGGCGATGTCCATCTCAGAGATTGACTGCTCGAATGGAGCTGCATTGGCACGTTCGCGAATAGTGTTGATGTCCTTCTTTGCTGCGTCCATGTTGCCAAGACGGAAGTTTGCCTCTGCACGAGTGAGGTAAGCCTCTGCCACGCGGAAGAGAGGAATGTCGGTGTCGGCAAATGTAGCATCGCTTGGAGTGCCGCCCTGAGCATAAACGTTGCTCCACTTCATCACGCCGAAGCCAGCTGTGAATGTTGTCTTCTCCTCAGTTGAGTATGTGCGGTCAGCATTCACGAAGAACATTGCGCGGTCGTCGCCTGCCTTCTGGCAGAACTCGTTGACAGAGATGTTCTGATTGCTGAGCTTTGCGCCATCGCTCACGAACTTGTCGATGAGAGCCTGGCGAGCACGATTACATGTCCACTGCGAGCTTGCAAGTCCCTGGTCAGGAGTGCCTGAGCCTGTGCACGAAGCGATAGTATAGACAGAGCCGCCGTATGAGCGTGAAGTAGCGCCATCACAACGGATTGGGAAGATGATCTCTTGACGAGCAAAAGGGTTCTCGCCATTATCGCCCATGAAGAGCTGCTCGTAAGGTGAGTAGCCATTCAAAGCAACAGTGTTGAGCTCGTACTTCGAACCGATAACCTTGTCGGCATAATCCTTTGCCTCTGCCCACTTAGCTTCGCCAGTATAGACCTCGCTGTTGAGGTAGAGACGAGCGAGAAGGAGGTTGGCTGCTGTCTTGTCGGCACGGCCATAGTTGCTGTTGTCGCCACAGTAGTCGGCAAGCTGCTCTGCGCTGCTTCCGTCAGAGATAGACTTGAGTTCTGACACAACATAGTCGAACATCTCCTTGCGCGACTTCTCCACTGGGAGCTCGCTGTTGTACACTTCCTTGAAAGGAGCCTTGCCATAGAGGTCGATGAAGTAGTAGTTCATCAAGGCGCGGATGAAGCGCACTTCTGCACGGTTCTGAAGAACAGCTGGATCTGTGTTGCCATCTGTTGTGTCGAGATAGTAATTGCAGAGAGTCACATTATACATAATACGGTAGTAAGTGAGCTCTGTGTATCCATGCTCTGCATTCCAGCTGATGTTGGTGAGTTCAGGAATGCCAGTATCGCCCTGCCATGTCCAAACGATTTCGTCAGAGCAAAGCTCGTTTGCCTCGAAGATGCGGCGATAGAAAGAAGAGTTACCCTCATCAAACTGACTCATGTCTGCATTGCCGGCACCGCCCTGCTGTCCTGTGAGCACAAGGCTGCCATACACCTTAGCAAGATAGCTTGTCATGTCAAGCTGAGTATTTGTCTGCTCGTCCACAATGCTCTGATCAAGGTCGTTGAGACATGATGTAGAGCCGAAACCGACGAGAGCAGCAAATGCTACAGGTGCTATATTCTTTATATATCTAAGTTTCATGATTTAGTAGAATTTGTTGTTTAGTTTTTTTGTTGTTTGGGTGGGTTGGCCGATTAATCGATTAATCGATTTTTCGAATTATCGAATTATCGAGTTTCATCAAACACCCTCCTAACCATTAAAAGTTGAGATTAACACCAACCATGTATGTTCGTGGACGTGGGTAAACGCCGCCATCCACACCACCGCCGTTCTCTGGGTCGATGCCAGAGTAGTTAGTGATGACGAATGGGTTCTGCACGAGAGCATAGATACGGCCTGAAAGCCCCTTGAAGCCTTCTGACTTGAAGCAGTTTTTGAATGAGTAGCCGAGAGTGATGTTGTCGCACTTGAGGAATGAAGCATTCTGCACGAAGTAGTCGCTCATGTAGTAGTCAGACTTGCCTGCGAAGCCGAGCTTGATAGCATCCTGAGTGGTGTTGTTCCAAGCTGAGTTTGCAAATACGTTTGCACCGTTGCACTTGTTTGAAAGGAAGTCGTTGTAGAGGTAGTTGTTCAAGCTTGCGCGGAGAGTGAAGCTGAAGTCCCACTCCTTGTAAGTGAACTTGTTTGTCATGCCCATGAGCACGTCAGCTGCCGACTTCTTATATACGTACTTGTCGCCTGCGTCGAGGATGCCGTTGCCGTTGCGGTCAACAAACTGACCTTCGATTGGGTTGCCGGCCTCGTCATAAACCTGCTGATACACATAAAATGAGTTGGTTGGATAGCCCTCCTTGTTCACCATCACCTGGTTGTTGAGACCTGCAGAAACCTTGTCGCCTGTGAGGAAGAAGTCGCCGCCTGCTGCGTTGAGGTTGGTGATCTTGTTCTTGTTCCAGCCAATGTTGTAGTTGACCTGCCATGTGAAGTTCTTAGTTACTACAGGACGAGCCACGATGTTGAATTCAACACCTGTGTTCTCAAGGTCGCCAATGTTCATTGTCTTGTAGTTGCCAAAGCCAATGCCCGATGCGATAGACACTGTAGAGATGAGGTCAGTTGTCTTGCGGTAGTAGAAGTCGAAGCCACCCTCGATGCGGTTGTTGAGGAATGCAAAGTCGAGACCTGCGTCGTATGTTGCTGTCTTCTCCCATGTGAGGTCTTCGTTGTACATCTCAGGACGCATAGTGTAGTAGTTCTTGTCGCCGATAGCGTACTGTCCGAACTGGTCTGACACGATGTAGCGCTTAGCGTAGTAGAAGTCGTTGCCTATGTCTTGCTGACCTGTGATACCGTAGCTGAGACGGAGCTTCAAGTCGTTGAGCACGTCCTGATCCTGGAGGAATGCCTCGTTGTTGATCTTCCAAGCAAGAGCCACTGATGGGAACCAGCCAGCGCGGTTGCCCTTGGCGAACTTAGAAGAGTTGTCGTTACGGAGAGTAGCTGTGAGCATGTATCGGTCGAGGAGAGAGTAGTTCAAGCGACCGAAGTAGCTGACGAGAGTGTTGACGTATGTGTGCTTTGTCTCGTCGAGGTTTTTGTGGTCTTTCCATGATGACTCATACTCGTTGAGTTTATCGCCAAGCCAGTTGCCACCGCCATCTTCGAAGATGTGGCGATGGAAGTGCTGCTCTTCAGCGCCTGCCATTACGTTGAGGTTGTGCACATCGTCCCAGTTGTGAGCATAGTTCAGGAAGGCATTTGCCTGAAGGTTATACTTGTACGACTGTGAATAGCCTGTCCAGCCATAGTAGTTGTTGCTGTAAGAGTATGGACTGATGTCTGTGTTCTGAGTACCCTCTGAGTAGTCGCCACCTACGCTTGCGTTTACTGTAAGGTCCTCAAAGCCATGAATCTTATATACAACGCCCAAGTTGCCGATGAACACGTTTGCGTGAGCACGATCGTTCTTGTTGTTGTAGAGAGCCACAGGGTTCTGTGATGCGTTAGTGTTGGTCACAGCGCCATTCCATGCGTCCACTGTTGTTGCCGCATTCGACCAAAGGCTCTGCCAGTAGCCGCCTGTAGTTGCGATGTCGGCATACACTGGCTGAGTTGGATCCATGTTCACAGAATTGCCGAACACGTCGCCATCCACATATTTATTTGTAGAATACATGTACTTAGCAGCCACATTGAACTTGAGGTGATCCTCAAAGAAAGAAGGATCGAGGTTCACAGAAGCTGTGAAACGCTGGAAGTTAGATGTCTGAGCAATACCGTTCTGGTCTGTGTAGCCCAAAGACACGCGGTAAGGCATTGTCTCTGTTGCGCCAGTCACAGCCACCTGATGGTCAGTTGTGATGGCATTGCGATAGATTTCATCCTGCCAGTTTGTGTTTGCTGTGCCGAGCATGTCAAGAGCTGACTCGCCCACTATGCCTTTCTGCACAAGCTCGTTAGCGTAAGCGCGGAACTCATCGCCTGAGAGTACCTCATACTTCTTAGCGATAGTCGCAACACCAACATTGCCATTGTACGAGATCTTTGCCTTCTGGCCCTTTGCGCCCTTCTTTGTTGTGATGATGATGACACCGTTTGACGCACGGCTACCATAGATGGCTGTTGCAGAAGCATCCTTCAATACTGTCATTGTCTCGATATCCTCTGGGTTCACCATTGCCATAGCATTTGAAAGACCCTGTACGCCATTGTTGTCGATAGCAAGACCGTCGATGACGATGAGTGGGTCGTTGCTTGCTGTGAGTGAAGAACCACCACGGATGCGGATAGTTGCGCCACCGCCAGGAGTACCGCCGTTAGACACTACGCTCACGCCTGCGATCTTGCCTGAGAGCATGTCCTGAGCACTTGTTGTGATACCCTTCGACATCTCGTCTGGCTTGATGGCTGTGACAGAGCCTGTCATGTCATTCTTCTTCACTGTACCGTAACCGATAACCACCTGCTCGTTGAGAAGCTTAGCGTCTTCCTTGAGCACGATCTGGAGGCTTGGCGCAGCCTTAACCTCCTGAGCAACATAGCCCACGAACGATACTACGAGAGTAGCGCCACGAGGGGCAGAAAGAGTGAAGTTACCATCCATGTCGGTAATGCAACCAGTGCTCGTTCCCTTCACGAGAACGGATGCACCGATAACGTCCTCACCCAAGTCGTCTTTCACGTGACCCTTCACATTGATGTTCTGAGCCAGCGCTGAGACAGACACAAAGAACACTGCCATCAGAGTGAGCAGGGCTCTAAAGTTGAGTTTCTGTTTCATTTTTGGATTCTGTTTTTTAGTTAGTATTATGTATTATTTATATTGTTTTACCTTTCGAGCTTTCTGCTCTAAAGGACTGAAAGAAATTTATCGTTAATTATCCAGAAATTACTCAGAAATTATAGAATACTAAGTCTTGCAAAGCCAAGAAATTTCTGGATAATTTCTGAATAATTAATGTCTAATTTCTTTCAGTCACAAAAAGCGCCAAGCTTTTGTGTACCACATTCCTACTTCTTGATTTCCTTCAAGCTGACAGCAAAGCCGCCACCGCTTGCGCTCACAATCTTCAGCACGCTCTTGCTGTTCACCTTCTTCTTTGTGATCTGATAGCTCTGCGGATTCTTGTCCCATGAAGCATTCTTGCCATCGGCATAGATTGTTGCCTCGTATGTCTTGCCTGGAGTGAGGAAGTCGAGCTTGATGTTCGACACGTGTCCGTTCTCATCTACCGAACTGCCCACGAACCAGTTCTCCGAGTTCTTGTCCTTGCGTGCAATAGTCACATAGTCGCCTGGCTCTGCCTCAAGATACACTGACTTCTGCCAATCCACTGGCACGTCCTTGATGAACTGGAACGCGTCCATGCGTGGCTTGTAGTTCTCAATCAGGTCGGCAGCCATCTGCAATGGGCTGTAGATGACGAGGTAGAGACCAAGCTGGCGAGCAAGCGTAGAGCGCACCTTGCTTGTGTTGTCTGGAGCAAGCTTAGACAGATCCATCTCGAAGATGCCTGGAGTGTAATCCATAGGGCCACCAATCATGCGAGTGAATGGAAGGATTGTTGTGTGGTCAACAGGGTTGCCGCCAAACGACTCATACTCTGTGCCGCAAGCACTCTCGTTGCCAATCCAGTTCGGATAGGTTCGGCAGATGCCTGTCGGACGTGTTGCCTCGTGTGCGTTGACCATAATCTTATAGTCGGCAGCTTTAGTGATGCAGCGGAGGTAGTGGTTGTTCAGCGACTGGCTGTAGTGATGCTCACCGTATGGCACGATGTCGCCCACATAGCCACTCTTCACTGCAGGATAGCCATTATCTACCATGAACTGATAAGCCTTGTCGAGGTGACGATCGTAGTTGGCTGTAGATGAAGATGTCTCATGGTGCATGATCATCTTCACGCCCTTCGATGCAGCATATCTGTGTATCTCCTTCACGTCGAAGTCTGGGTATGGAGTGACGAAGTCGAACACATAGTCCTTCTGATGTCCGAACCAGTCTTCCCATCCTTCGTTCCATCCCTCCACGAGCACAGCATCAAAGCCATTCTCAGCGGCGAAGTCGATGTACTCCTTCACATGCTCAGTCGTTGCGCCATGGTGTCCGTGAGGCTTTGCCTTCGAGTAGTCGGTCACACCGAGTTGCACGCTTGGGAAGTCCCATGTGTATGACCACTGCGACTTGTTGGTGATCATCTCCCACCACACGCCCACATACTTGGTTGGCTTGATCCAGCTTGTGTCCTCAATCTTGCAAGGCTCATTCAGATTGAGCGTGATGCGGCTTGCAAGGATGTCCTTGGCGCTCTCACCTACGATGACTGTGCGCCAAGGCGATGTCTGCGGTGTCTGTATGCGTCCCTTCATGCCCTGGGCGTCAGGTGTGAGGTGCGATGTGAACACCATGTTCTTGTCGTCGAGCTCAAGGTGCATTGTGGCATAGTTGATGCATGCTGCCTCGTGCAGGTTGATGTAGAGTCCGTCGTCTGTCTTCATCATCAGGGCTGTCTGCACACAGGAAGGACCTGCAGGTGTCTGCGAGGAGTTATCCTTGATGGCAGCCTTCATCCTGCCACGAATCTCGCTGAGTTTGGTGGTCTGCCACTCATACTCCTGAGTGTCGTAGTCGCCAGCAATCCACCATGCCTTGTGGTCGCCGCTCATGCGGAACTGAGTTTTCTCTTCCTTAATGTTGAAGTAAGTCAGATTCTTCTGCGATGGGAACTCATAGCGGAAGCCGAGGCCATCGTTGAATAGGCGGAAGCGAATCATGATTTCGCGGTCATTCTTTGGCTGAGTGAGCGTCACGAGCAGTTCGTTGTAGTTGTTGCGAATCTCACTCTCTTCGCCCCACACTGGCTTCCATGTCTCATCGAATGTAGCCGACGAGGTATTCTTCACAGCAAAGCCCGAAGTCATATCTGCCTTGCGAATCACCTCCTCTGATGGAGTGAATGACTTGTAGTCGAAGTCGTGCGCCTTGTTTGGGTTCTCCTTCACAAGCTGGAAACCCAAGCGGCTGCGTCCTATCACGGTCTTTCCTTTATAGAAAAGCTCATACATCGGATGTCCTTCGCCATCGACGCTGAAATTCATTTCGAGGTTGCCGTTTGGCGAAGTCAATTTCTGTGCGCTCATGCCGATGGCCACGGCAAGAACAAGCATAGTTAATAATAGTTTTCTCATTCTTAGTAGTTAGGTTAGTAATTTTCTTCTACAAATTTATAAATAAATTTCAAGATTTTCACTTACAAACTATGTTTTTTCCTTATCATGTTAGAAATTGAGTACATAAATACCACGTGATTCTACCAAAAGACTACTGCCAAGCGCAATTTCCTTGCCCGATATCACATCGTAAGCTTTCTTGGCAGGAAGTACCTCCTGATACACGCTGAGGTCGAGTGTCTGCTCCTTGCTGGTGCCGTTCATGATGACCGTCACGGTTTTGCCTTCCAGCGAGCGGCTGTACACATAGCATCCGTTGCGGATGGCGTAATGAGTGAGCTTGCCGAAATGCACAGCCTTGCAGCCCTTGCGCCAGTTGAGCAGCTTCTTCGTGAAGTCGAAGTACTCGTTCTGCAGCTTCGTTCTGCCCTCGGCGGTGAAGGCATTGTTCTTGTCCTCAGGCCATCCACCTGGGAAGTCCTGACGCAATGCGCCATCGTTCACGCTCTTGTTGGCAAACATGCCTATCTCATCACCTACATACAGCTGCGGAATGCCGCGCAGTGTGAGCAAGAGCGTGAGTGCCTGCTTGTAGCGTGTCACGTCCTTTGCCTTCTCCTCTGTTGGCTGGAAACGGTTTGTGTCGTGGTTTGCAAGGAATGTGAGCAGATTGTTGACATCGGCATACACAATATCCTGACTTATATAGGCATAGAGCTTGGCAAAGCCATAGTCCCATTCGTCAGTTTCCTCATCCACCACGCTTGTGAGCTGATACATCAGCGGGAAGTCCATCACCGACTTCAGCTCGCTGTTCAGCGGCGCTGCAAGCTTGCTGTCCTTCTGCCAGTAGCTCACGCCCACATTGTTGTTCACCCATGTCTCGCCCACAATGTTGAAGCCAGGGTACTGTGCCTCAATCTCCTGGCACCAGCGCTTCATCATTTCGAAGTCGTTGTATGGGTAAGTGTCCTGACGGAAGCCGTCAATGCCAGCATACTCCACCCACCAGATAGAAGCCTGGATGAGGTAGTCGGCAAAGAGCTTGTTCTTGCCGTTCACATCAGGCATCTGGCTCGTGAACCAGCCATCCACAGTCATCTCCTTGTCAATATTCGCTGCATGATTATCTCCCACAGTACCAGTCTTGTAGCCAGTCGGAGTATATTTGCTGTCATAATTGAACCACTCATCAGCAGGACGATCAGCAAAGAGGAAATTGAACACGCCGCAATGGTTAAAAACGATGTCCTTCACCACCTTCATGCCACGCTTGTGAGCCTCCTGCACGAAAGTCTTGTATTCCTCATTAGTGCCTATGCGAGGATCAGTCTTGTAATAATCCGTGATGGCATAACCATGATAGCTCTGCTCCTCCATATTGTTCTCCAGCGTAGGCGTAGACCAGATAGCTGTCACGCCCAGCTCCTGCAAGTAGTCGAGGTGCTGAATCATGCCGGCAAGGTCGCCGCCATGACGAGCCATGTCCACCGTCCTGTCCCAAGTGTTCTCCTTCATGCCCTTATACATCAGAGACTTCTGCTTGTCAGTAGTGCCAGTAGCGAAGCGGTCAGGCATCAGCAGATACATCACATCACTTGCATCGAACGAGTTCACCACCCTATTCTCTCTCTCCTTCAGCTCGTATGGCACAGTTGCCACCTTCTTCTTGCCCGATTTCAAAATGATAGAGAACTTCTGCGCAGATGCCTCCTTGGTGTTGACATAGAGAATAATGTAGTTCTTATTCTCCGTCTTCACCACTCGCTGCATTGCCACACCCCGAGCATCTTTCAGCTCCACATCATACGCCCCAATGCCTTTCCCATGCAGCAGTATCTGCAACTCAGGATTGTTCATGCCAGCCCACCAGTTGAGCGGATGCACATGTTCCACACTCACATTAGCCGCCTTCAGTCCAAGCCAGCCTAACAAGTTGAAAAGAATCATAAAACCAAGTATTATACGTTTCATACACGAATTAAATTTAAGTATAACTCCGTTTGTCAGTGCAAAATTACGAAAAAAAAAGATACTGGCAAGTGAAACACATATTTTATATAATAAAAACACGACATGTACGGTCGGATTTGTATCGAATACTCTTGCAAATGTCAATTATTATTCGTTAATTTGCACATGAATTGACGATGAGGGTGCATTGTTTCATGTGAGTACGTTGTATTTGCAAGCATTCTTCATTCTTCTGCAACTAACAGGGTATCATAGTAACAAACCCCAAAAACTACTATTATAATCTCAGTATGATGAAACAGAAATTAGTAAAACTGTCCATTTCGCTATTGCTTCTCTGTGCTTGCATCACGGCTTTTGCGCAGCAGAGGCCCATGAGCAGAGCCGAACTGCGCAACCGAATCGTGGTGGCAATGCCAAACGGGAAAGATTCGGTCATAACTCGCATTGGATTCGTATGGCCTAAAGACAAGTATAAGAAGCAGACGAGCATTGGTGTTGTGGACTCTTTAGGCAATGAAACATGGTTTTCTGCAGATCAAGTAATTCAGCTCCGCGATAAGAGAAAGGTATACAGGACGGTGAAGATGCAGGACGAGAACGGAAAAGAGAAGAGGATATTCCCTCAGAGCATTTATTACGGATTGGATGGCGATCCTTCGGTTTACAAGATTTACGACGAAGAAGGCAGCCTCAACTACTACTTGCAGTACGGAACTGACGGAGTGCTGTTTCCGATGGAGATACGAAACAACCCTGCTTATGGCAATAAGCTGAAAGAGTACATGAACGGCAAGAATGATTCGTTTGGCGGCAACGCCGAGATAGCTAAGTACATAAGCACAGTGAAGCCTAACAGAATCTCGATCAGAGAGAGGCTGAGCGTGATAAAGACTCAGAACACGAACCTTATTCCACGTGTACGCTGGGGCGTGGGAGTGGGTATGATATGCAACAGCATATCAACAAGTTATGACGATATGGAGTCGGAGGTGCGCAATCAAGCACAGATAACGTTCAATGCATTTGCCGACATTGCTGCCTACGGAGGACTGAGCTTCCACCCAGAGGTGTCATTTGGCAAGACTTCTGCAAAGGATTATTATCCACTGGAGATTGGGCACGAGATAGCTTTCAACCGCACAGACGTGCTCGTGCCGCTTATGTTGAGATACACGCCAACATTCTTGCGAGGCAAAGTGCTGCCATTCGTCGAGGTGGGACCTCAGGTGGAATGGGCTATGAAATCGAACACTATGGAGAGAGAGTACAGACTTGACGACAAAGGCTACATAATTGATTCCTACGACGCAAAGCTGGACACCAAGGCAACGCTCTTCACTCTGGCTTGCGGTGGTGGATTGGAATACAAATTGATGCCAAAGCACTCCTTGATCATGAATGCGCGCTATGTGTTTGGAGGCAATGTGATCAAGGGTAATGCGTATCTTTATAATCTGAAGAGGAATTCGTTAGTAGTAAGTCTTTCAGTAAATCTATAACAAAGCGGAGGTATGGACATAACACATGCAATTAAGCAAAGACATAGAAGCAGATGGGCTATTGCCATTGCTGCTGTCATCTGCTTGCTTTCATTCTCTGGCTGCATTGAGGATGTTTGTCTGGACGATAAAGAAGTGGTTAATTCCACAGTGAGAGGCACGCAGGAGGGTGAAAGCATAACGCTAAAGACCGACATGGAGGGTTTTGACATACACGGCGTGCCAACTGAGAGAGGATTCGTGATTACACGCACTGAAGATGATTGGTCTGCTATAGACACATTGAAAGTGCCACTCAGCGGTCCGTTTGAGGTGACCGTGCAGGATGATTTGTGGGAAGGATTGAACTGCGAGGTGTATGCGTACGTGAAGGTAAGCGAAAAGAAGTTCAGAACAGCAGAAATGAGCTTCAAAGCAAAGAACGGTGCAAAGCCTGTGATAAAGAACGTAACTATCACGCCTGACGAATACAATGTGAGCGGCAAGATAAAGGTGGAAGGCGAGCATCTGACAAGGTTTGAAAAGAATGTAGGTGTCAGGCTTGCTGAACCTGTGCAAGGAGAGTTCTATACAATAACTCGCAAATGTTCAAACGGAGAGATGGAGATTGCATATAGATGCTGCAACATCGGCTCGTTTGGAGTGATCCTTACAGTGAATGGCTACGATATGGTGCTCGACAAGAAGATAAATGTGGATTGCGCGAAGCTTAACAACTTTGACAACAATCCTGTGTATGGCATGCCTACATTGTTGGATATCAGCACAACGTATGGTGAGGTGAAAAATGCGAAATGCATACTTGACCACAAGAATGAGCTTACGACCAAGAACACGTTCTATAATGAAACCCTCATGACATAATTTGTAGTCGCCAAAGTTCATGAAAAGGGTTGGCGTTCAACCACGCCCTTGATTGACGCATGGCATAACGTTCTTTGACACAATTGAGACAAGATTTAGCATATTTGGATATCCATTATT
>JAZRYI010000048.1:0-23392 GCA_045600665.1 Bacteroidaceae bacterium | reverse complement strand
ATCAGGGTTTGCCCCATCGGTCAGGGTAACAAAAGTTTGCGTTGATCCAAACCCATCCATCCTTGCCACAGCCCCCTCCATGGTGCTCATGCTCATAAAGACATCACAAGAATGGAACACATCACACGGTCCGAAGTCCTCGATGATTCCTGTGATCGTGTAGTTTTTGTCCTCCTGGGTAATTGTACGTCCAATAGGGTCCTCGCCAGCAAATGCTTTCTTGGCAAAGCTTTCCGAAATAAGAACTTGATCGGAAGATGTCAATATCCTATTCTTGTAACACCCCGTCACGCTATAGTCAAACAACTGGAGGAAGTTACTGTCCAAAGCCGCAGCCTTCACCGAATAGTAATCGTCACCAATCGTTATGTCCATGTCTCCCTTGTCAGCGATTCTTGTCCACGACTTAATCTCTGGAACCGAGGGGAAGAACTCCTCTGCCGTGCCGAGAGTCATGCCGAAACTACCTTCAGAACCAATGGCATAGAGCTGCTTGGAAAGTGATTGTTTCGTGCCTACGCTGAACTCTGTTTTTGCGTATGCTGCAAGGATGATTATGAATCCAAAAGCAAGAGATAATCCCAGTACCTCAATAGCTGCATAGAGTTTGTTCCTTGATAAGAATGTGAAATAACTTTTCATATTTTATGTATTATTTATTAATAAACTCGCACTATCATCTCTGACTGTACGAGAGATGAGCTCAATATTATTAACTAAAAATAGAATGGGGGTGTATTTTTTACACCTATTTATTTCTCGTATAATTTTGTTTTCTTGATGCAAAGGTACTATCAAGATTGCAAACGGCAATGGATTTCCGCCCCGCCAGAGCACGATTGTATTAAAACAACACACTTTTCCGTATTAAAATAATACAACTGGGAGTTACGACACAAAAGAAATCGAAAAATTGGATGTGCATTTCATCTTCTCGTTTGAGCGCAAAAAGCCAATTAGCTGAAACTGCCACCAAATAGCTATTTTTATCCAAATCCATACAAAACAACCTACATTTGGACAAAAACGCACCGATTTCTGTCCAAATCCATAGGAAACAACCCACATTTGGACAAAAATAGCGTTTTCGCCTTGATTTTCACAGATTCAATTCTTACCTTTGCAACATAATTCAAGAACAGCAGATATTATGGAAAAGTTGATAGGAAGAAAAAAGGAATTGCAGGAATTGGACTGGGCTATGCAATCACGCAAGTCTGAGCTGATTGTGCTGAAAGGAAGAAGGCGTGTGGGCAAGACATTTCTTGTGCGCAGCTTCTTCAACGACAAATACACTTTCCACTTTGTAGGTGCTCATAAAAAGAGCAAGGATGTGCAACTCTCCAATTTCAGAGACTCGCTGATCAAATACTCAGGCAATGCGAATACACCAACATTCAGCAATTGGCATGAAGCGTTTGCGTCGCTTTGCCTGTATCTGGAAAACTGCTCTGATGAACGTAAAATTATCTTCTTCGACGAAATGCCTTGGGCTGATACTCATGGCAGTGATTTTGTGGAGGAGATGGAATACTTCTGGGCTAATTGGGTTCAGAACCGCGACGACATTGTGTTCATAGCTTGTGGCAGCGCAACATCATGGATGAAAGATAAGATGGAGGACAATCAAGGAGGTCTGCACAACAGGATAACGCACAGGATATACTTACGGCCATTCTACTTGAGCGAGTGCCGGGAATATCTACAGAATCAAGGATTTGAATGGGATGATTATACCATTATGCAGATGTACATGATTTTTGGCGGCGTGCCGTATTACCTGAGCTTATTGCGTCCTTACTTGAGTTTGCCACAAAATGTGGATAATCTGCTTTTTGTTGCAGGGGGAGACTTGAGCGATGAGTTCAACGAACTATACAATGCACTGTTTAGCAAGGCAGATAGGTACATAAGAATCATAGAGCATCTATACACGAAGCGCGAAGGATTCACCCGGCAGCAGATAGAGACTGCCACTGGCTATAGCGGTGGCGGCTTAACCAAAATGCTCCACAATCTCGAAAGCTGTGATTTTATTGTTTCGTATCAGCAGTATGGCAATAAGAACAAGCAAACCCTTTATCGCCTGTGCGATTTCTTCACGCTTTTCTATCTAAAGCACATGCGAAGCAATCGCTCCAAAGATGAGCAATACTGGCAGCATCACTTCATGGACAGATCGGTAGAATCATGGGAAGGTTTCAGTTTTGAGCAGTTATGCCTTCGCCACCTGCCACAAATAAAGCATGGCCTTGGAATCTCTGGCATTGCCACCGAATCGTCAGCATGGAGATACATCCCATCGCAAGGCAGCGAAGAGAAAGGAGCACAAATCGACTTGGTGATCAAGCGAGTTGACAAGATGATTCATCTTTGCGAAATGAAATTCTCGGAGCATCCTTACGTGATCAGTAAAGAATATGAGGAGAAACTCAAGTCTCGTCGTCTCTTGTTTATGGATGCCACGGGCGAATCAAAAGGCGTTGTGCTGACTATGATCACTCCTAATGGTCTCAAAAAAGGATTGCATTCCTCCTTCATTCATTCTGAGATAACAGCCAGAGACTTGTTCTTCGAATAGAAAAAGAGAGGATAAGGTTTGATCAACATATTTGAGTGTATTAAAACAATACATTTTTAGCGGGAAGTCCTCAGAAATATGAGCTATAACTTGTGAATTACAAAGTAAACCTATTAACTTTGCAACCACTATGGCAAAATATGGAACAATACTCGTTGTGGACGACAATGAATCGGTGTTCACAGCATTGGAAATATGCCTGGATGGCGTGTTCGGCAAAATTGTCACTCTCACAAGCCCAGAGAGCATGATGGTCACTTTGGAGCAGGAGCGAGTGGATGTGATTCTACTCGACATGAATTTCTCGCTTGGCGTGAACAACGGACAGGAGGGATTGGTGTGGGTGCAAGCCGTGCGTAGCAAGCATCCCGACATACCTGTTGTGCTGATGACTGCATACGCTGATGTGAAGCTGGCTGTGAGGGGCTTGAAGAGTGGTGCTGTGGATTTCGTCACCAAGCCGTGGGATAATCACGAACTGATACGTGTGCTGAAGGATGCTGTCGATGCCAACACGGAAGTGGTTCCTTTGGAGAAGATGGAGGAGGAGCATATCCGCAAGGTGGTTGATAAATGTCATGGCAATATCAGCAAGGCGGCTGAGTTGCTGGAAATTTCTCGTCAAAGATTATATAAAAAGTTAGGTAGATGATGGTTGTTTCCGTTTCCCTTTACGTTATCATTTCTGTCGTTGTCCTTATTCTATCTATCGTCGTCCTGCTTTTCATTCATCACCAGAACAAACTGAAACTGCGTGCCCGATTGATGCGCGAAGCTGTGAGGAATCAGGAATTCACGTTCCGCTTGCCTGTCAAGGGGCTGTTCTATGGCGAAAGAGCATTGCAAGAAGCTCTCAATGACCTTGGTCAAGACATCAACAAATTGGTGGCAATGAAAGAGGTGGAATCATGGCAGAAGCTGACTCGTGTGCTGACGCATGAGATAATGAATGTCACGACTCCCATTCATAGCATCAGCCAGGCTTATCTCGAAAGCCCAAAGGTGCAGGGCACATCGCTGGAGAAGGGTATTCATGCCATAAACGATGCAAGCGCTCATCTCGTGTCGTTTGTGGAGAGCTATCGCAAACTCACTCAGTTGCAGGAGCCTGTGATTGCTGAGCATGATCTGGGGAGAATCGTCGCAAGCATCATAGCTATGTTCCCAAACGTGAGCTGCAAGAACAGCATCACGTCGCCCATCACGGTGCGCACTGACGAATCGCTGATGCGTCAAGTGCTTGTGAACATCATGAAAAATGCGGTTGAGGCAGGAGCGAAGACCATTGCCTTTGATTGGCGCAATTCCCAGCTCCACATCAGCAACGACGGCGGCCCTATCCCTGCCGAGGTGCACCGCGACATCTTCATCCCGTTCTACACAACCAAGGCAACTGGCTCAGGCATAGGTCTTTCATTGTCGCGACAGATCATGACCATGCAGGGCGGCTCTCTCATGCTTGCCGAGAAGGCGCAAAGCGGCTACCACACCACTTTCTGCTTGTCGTTTGAGAAAGAATGACTCGCATAGCCAACATGCGTATGCCCACAGCGGAAACGAGGCAAAAGTTTTGATTTGTTAGCCAAAAGCTTTGATTTGTTGTGCATTCCTGTGCTGTTGCGGGAAAAAGACACTTTGCAACAGAATGCGGAACGCCAAGTGGAAGATGTCGGTGTAAAACTGGTTTTTACAGTACAAAGTTACAAAATATAAATGGATTTGTCAAGTCTTTCTCATCAAAATGTCAGCAAAAGCAACCCAAATCCACTCATGTAAGAAGCTCTGTGGATAACAAGCTTGTTGCTCGCATTTTTTTGAGAGTGACAACAAAAAAGTATAGGGATTTCTTTGTTTATAATATATAAATGTGTACATTTGCACATTCTCTGACTTTACAACAGAGAATGCACAAACAGAATCATCATTCAAGAACAAAAAAAAGACTATGGCAGCATCAAACAATCTGGTTCGCTTTGATTGGGCAATCAAGCGACTGCTCCGCAACAAGGCAGACTATGTCGTTGTGGAGGGCTTGCTGACGTGTCTGTTAGGCAAGCCAATCATTATCAAGAATATGCTCGAGAGCGAGAGCAACAAGGAAACTGTTGACGCAAAGTTCAACCGTGTTGATCTTCTTGCGGAGGACGAGAACGGCGAGCTGATTATCTTTGAGATTCAGAATGACCACCAGCTCGACTACTTCCAGCGCATGGCTTACGGAACATCAAAGACCATCTCAGAGTACCTGAAGGAAGGCGATGCCTATAAAAACATAAAGAAGCTTTATTCTGTCAATATCGTCTATTTCTCCCTTGGCGAGGGCAATGACTATGTATATCGCGGAAAGACGGATTTTCACAGTTTGCACAACCCTAAAGAGATACTTGGACTCACCAAGCGTCAGAAGGAGGCATTCGCTTGCGAGACTCCTGCCGACATCTTCCCCGAATACTTCCTGCTGCGTGTTGACAAGTTTGACGAAGTGGCTTCCACACCTCTCGAAGAGTGGATCAGTTTCTTGAAGAATGGCGAAATACCAGAAACTGCCACCGCCCCAGGACTTCCAGAGGCTCGCATACGACTGCGTGAGGCAAACCTCTCCGACAGCGAATATCGCCAGTACCGTCGCGACATGGACAACCTCAGCAACCAAGAGAGCACACTGTGGTCGGCAGAAATGAAAGGCAGGGACGAAGGACGTGCGGAGGGACGTGCAGAAGAAAAATTAGAGAATGCCCGCAGCTTGAAAGCAAATGGCGTTCCTGCCGAGATTATCGCAAAGAGTCTTAATCTTTCACTCGAAGAAATAGCAAATTTGTAGTCATAAAGGCGTGTCAGAAAATAGAGTTTTTATGACAATCGCATCGTGGAACATATTCGGCATCAATAGTCATGGCGGGGCTTTATGCCATGCCTTTGATGCTTTGCTGCCAGATGTGTTCTGTCTTCAGGAAGTCAAGACGTCCGAAGAGAACTGCGACATCATGTTTGAAGGGTATAAAAGATTCTGGAATCTGGGAATCATGCAAAACAACAACGGTGTTGCTGTTTATACTAATTCAGAACCCATGTCAGTTTCGTTCGATGAATGTCCAATATTCCATCTCTCTGACGGCAGAATCATTGTCATGGAATACGAAAACGTTTTCATTGTTTGTGCGTATGTTCCATACTCAAATAGTGAAGAGGGCTTGAAGTATCGCATTAAATGGAATGCTTATTACAAGCGTCTTATTCATAACCTGCAGACTAAAAAGCCTGTTATCTGCTGTGGTGACCACAACATTGTTCGGTCTAAACTCGATTGTTGGGATGGAAAATACCAAAGAAAGGCTGGATGCTTCTTCGAAGCAGAAAGAGATGATTTTGAGTGCCTTCTCACAGAAGAACATCTTGTAGATGCATTCCGTATCACACACCCTTCTGCCGAAGGTTTCACCTTCTGGCCGTATAATCCCAAAAGTGCAAGAATGGAGAATAAAGGATTTCGTATTGACTACTTCCTCGTAAGTGAGGAAATAGCATCGCTCATCCGCTCTTGTGAACCAATGCAATCTATACAAGGCAGCTGCAATTGTCCTTTGTTACTTAACATTGATATTGAGCTATGAAGAGATTTACTCGTCACGAAATAGAGTTTTCCATATTGCAACCAACAGTAAGCCGTCGGTACAATAGCGTCAAATCACTTTTCTTAACCACATAGAAAGAACTGGGTCGCTGATGAACACACCTTGCTCTGTCACATCTACTATCTCACGTTCCAAAAGTGCACCATTGATTCGTTTGACATCGCTATCAATCACCTCGTCAATACCCTCCTTCATGCCCACACAAGTTTGTGTCACACAACTTTATGTGGATGCCTAAACTCCATAGAATTAGCATGGTATCCCTATCAAAAACGCAAAAACATCACTGAAATAATGCAGTTTTGCAAAACCTCAAAACCTCTTTCTTTTTTGTGCATGGCAAACTTTTCTCCATATCTGATTCACCATTCGTCTTTTTATTCGTACCTTTGCACACAAATATAAAGAGAAACCAAATGAATCCAATAGTTGACGAGCACCGATTACATCTGCTCAGACTTTGATGAGATACTTAATGTGCTGGAGTAACGAATTATGCGTGACAACAAAAAAAGTATAGGGATTTCTTTGTTTGTAATATATAAATGTGTACATTTGCACATTCTCTGACATTATGATAGAGAATGTGCAAACTGAATCATCATTCAAGAACAAAAAAAAAGACTATGGCAGCATCAAACAATCTGGTTCGCTTCGATTGGGCAATCAAGCGACTGCTCCGCAACAAGGCAGACTATGTCGTTGTGGAGGGCTTGCTGACGTGTCTGTTAGGCAAGCCAATCATTATCAAGAATATGCTCGAGAGCGAGAGCAACAAGGAAACTGTTGACACAAAGTTCAACCGTGTTGATCTTCTTGCGGAGGACGAGAACGGCGAGCTGCTTATCTTTGAGATTCAGAATGACCACCAGCTCGCCTACTTCCAGCGCATGGCATACGGAACATCAAAGACCATCTCAGAGTACCTGAAGGAAGGCGATGCCTATAAAAACATAAAGAAGCTTTATTCTGTCAATATCGTCTATTTCTCCCTTGGCGAGACCAACGACTATGTATATCGCGGAAAGACGGATTTTCACAGTTTGCACAACGCTAAAGACATACTTGGACTCACCAAGCGCCAGAAGGAGGCATTCTCTTGCGAGACTCCAGCCGACATCTTCCCCGAATACTTCCTGCTGCGTGTTGACAAGTTTGACGAAGTGGCTTCCACACCTCTCGAAGAGTGGATCAGTTTCTTGAAGAATGGCGAAATACCAGAAACTGCCACCGCTCCAGGACTTCCAGAGGCTCGCATACGACTGCGTGAGGCAAACCTCTCCGACAGCGAATATCGCCAGTACCGTCGCGACATGGACAACCTCAGCAACCAAGAGAGCACACTGTGGTCGGCAGAAATGAAAGGCAGAGAAGAGGGGCGTGCAGAAGAAAAATTAGAGAATGCCCGCAGTTTGAAAGCGAATGGCGTTCCTGCCGAGATCATTTCTAAGAGTCTCAATCTTTCACTCGAAGAAATAGCAAATTTGTAGTCATAAGAGTGCGTAAGAATATATAGCAGTTTGCAATGCGCACACAGCATGTTGCAAACTGCTTTTTATGTATACTACACTGCTACTCACACAAAACTCGCCATTGTATAAAACGAACTTGGTTGCCCTTTTTGTAAAAATGCTTACTGACTACTGTCTCGTGTTCGACAGTTTGATTCCTATCCACTCTATTCCTTTGACTATATGCTGTACAAACACAGCACAGATGTACGAAATTAGCACAAGGACAATAAAAATCAATAACGGAAAGCGGAACGAGTAGATGAAATCATGAAAGAGATAGTAGCAGAACCATGAGTGGATGAACCACATATCCATGCTCTTACGTCCTAATTCGATAAGAACGTCTTTTACCCATTCCCATTTTGGAGCTCTAAGAAAAACTGCCATCAGCAAAATTGGATAAGGAGCACAAAACACGCTTACCCTAACAATACAACATGCAATGACTAATAGTACTGCGAGTACCCAATTCCATCTTGTCAATTTAATTTTATCAAGCCACTTAATCCATCCTTCACGTGCTGCCATCGCTCCTAGCATAAAGGAAAACATCTCATGGAAATACAGAAATGGATTATATAGCCACATATTCTCAAACAAACCGTCTATGACTCTTCTGCTTATTATATAGGAAGTTATAAATGATATAATGTATGTTACTGTTAGAATGTGCCATGCTTTCACTTTTGACAAAGCCTTGAACAGATAAGGGGATGAAAAGGAAATTAACACATAGGGAAGAAGAAACCAACACTCTGCGTTATAAGTGGTACTGTACGATGTGAAGTTTTTCACTATAGTAAGTATAGTTCCAGGATATCTATTTGGATACAGTATTGCACCAATGCCAACAAACAAAACCAACACAAGCCAGTAATGACTATACAATCTCCAAAGTCTTGAACACCGATGTTTATCCCCTTTTTCCCATACAATATACATACCATATCCTCCTAATATGAGGAAGAATGACACTGGATTTGATGCACGAGTAAGCCAATGCACAAGAGGTAACTCCCCCACACTCAGAAAGGTTGTACACTGTTCCACATTTGACATTTGATTGAACAAATGCAAATACAGCATCAACAGGATAGCCACACCCTTTAACATAAGGGTGTTGGACTTATCCACATAGTTCTTTTGAATCATGCGTTTAAATATTTGTGCGGTGGCTCCTCGGAGTTGTTATGGGACTTCAAACGACCTCATGGTAAAGAAATAGCGTGAATGACGCTTACCTTTACCTTGAGGCCGTGAGAATTGCCCATATAACCAGATAAGTTCCACCCACGCTAACGCAGGCGTAACTACAATCTTCGGTTATATTAGTCTTAGAAATTTCTCACGTTTCAAGATAATCCGAATATAGCTATCGCTAATTAAAAAATGTATATCAAACTTTGGTATTATCCATGTATGACAGTGCAAAATAAATGAAAAAAGACAAGTTTTGCAAGTGTTTTAATGAAAAACTTTTGTTCTTTGTGTTTTTATACACATAACTTTTTCTCCATCTACTTTTATTTTCTTCATTCTATTCATACCTTTTCAGAGATGGCACACAAATCAACATCACTGAAATAATGCAGTTTTGCATAACCTCAAGGCCTCTTTCTTTGTTGTGCATGGTGAACTTTTCTCCATATCTGATTCATCATTCGTCTTTTTATTCGTACCTTTGCACACAAATAAAAGAGAAAACAAATGAATCCAATAGTTGACGAGATGACATCCTTCTTGGTGATGGATGTGCTGGAAAAGGCAAAGGAGATGCAGAAGAATGGCATCGATGTGATACACCTTGAGGTGGGAGAGCCTGACTTTGACGTGCCTGAGTGTGTGAACAAGGCTGTGGCTGATGCGCTTGCAAACCACGAGACTCACTACACTCACTCGCTGGGCATGATTGAGTTGCGAGAAGAGATTGCTGCGCTATACAAGCGAGAGTATGGCGTGACGGTGGATCCAGAATGCGTGGTCATCACCACTGGTTCGTCGCCTGCCATTCTCTTTGTGATGCTGCTGCTCTGCCAGCAGGGGTCGAAGGTGATTCTCAGCAATCCTGGCTATGCTTGCTACCGCAACTTCGTGCTTGCGGCTCATGGCACACCTACGTTTGTACCTCTCAGGGCAGAGGATGGATTTCAGTATAACGTGGAGGACATCAAGAGCAAGATTTCCGACAAGACTGCTGCCATATTCATCAACTCGCCTATGAACCCAACTGGCACATTATTAGAACCTTCGTTCTATGAGGAGGTGGCTCGGCTAGGCGTGCCTGTCATCTCTGACGAGATATACCACGGACTTGTATATGAGGGCAAGGCACACAGCATTTTGGAATACACCGACAACGCTTTCGTGCTGAACGGATTCAGCAAGAGATTTGCCATGACAGGACTGCGCCTCGGCTATGTGATTGCCCCAAAGAAATACATGCCTGCGCTGCAGAAGATGCAGCAAAACTTCCTGATCTGTGCATCGAGCACAGCGCAGAGGGCTGGCATAGCCGCACTCAACGACAAGAGCGACTATGAGCAGCAGATGCGCTCTGCATACGATGAGCGTCGCCGATACATGCTGGGCAGGCTTCGCAAGATGGGATTCGGCATTCCTCACGACCCACAGGGAGCGTTCTACATCTTTGCCGACGCACGACGATTCACAAGCGATTCTCTGAAATTTGCTTTCGACGTGCTGGAACATGCACACGTTGGCATAACGCCAGGCGTTGACTTCGGCACAGGTGGCGAGGGCTTCGTGCGATTCTCATACGCAAACTCGCTTGAGAACATCAAGACGGGTCTTGACAGGATAGAGGCTTATCTGCAAAATGAAAGCAAGGAATAACCAATAGAGAGGGATAATTGTTCTAAATGTATGACAAAAAGCAATGAAAGAGCGAGATTTTTGCTCTTTTGTTGCTTTTTTGTTACCTTTGCATGTCTTTTCGCGCGTACATTAATAGCAAAATGACAGAAACGAGTAAGAATTTACAAAAAACGCAATAAAAATACAATGGCAGAAAGAAAAGTAAGAGTGCGCTTCGCACCAAGTCCGACGGGACCACTTCATATTGGCGGTGTGCGCACTGCCCTCTACAACTACCTCTTCGCTAAGCAGCATGGCGGCGACCTCATCTTCCGCATCGAAGACACAGACTCAAGCCGCTTCGTGCCAGGCGCTGAGGAGTATATCATTGAGTCGTTCAACTGGCTCGGCATCAAGTTTGACGAAGGCGTGAGCTTTGGCGGAGAGCATGGTCCATATCGTCAGAGCGAGCGTCGCGACATCTACAAGAAGTATGTGCAGGTGCTGCTCGACAACGATAAGGCTTACATCGCATTCGACACACCAGAGGAGCTGAACGCTAAGCGTGCTGAGATAGAGAATTTCCAGTATGACGCTAAGACTCGTGGCATGATGCGCAACTCACTCACCCTGTCGAAGGAGGAAGTGGATAGCCTCATCGCAGCAGGCGAGCAGTATGTTGTTCGCTTCAAGATTGAGCCAGGACGCGACGTGCTTGTCGATGACCTTATCCGCGGCGAAGTGACTATCAACTCAAGCATTCTCGACGACAAGGTGCTCTACAAGAGCGCTGATGAGCTCCCAACTTACCACCTCGCAAACATCGTGGATGACCACCTCATGGAGGTTACTCACGTGATCCGTGGTGAGGAATGGCTCCCCTCTGCCCCACTCCACGTTCTCCTCTACGAGGCATTCGGATGGGCAGACACTATGCCTCGCTTTGCTCACTTGCCACTGCTCTTGAAGCCAATCGGCAACGGCAAGCTCTCTAAGCGTGATGGCGACAAGCTCGGATTCCCAGTGTTCCCTCTCGAATGGCACGATCCTAAGAGCGGCGAGATTTCTTCGGGCTACCGTGAGAAGGGCTATCTGCCAGAGGCAGTTGTCAACTTCCTCGCATTGCTCGGATGGAACCCAGGCAACGATCAGGAGCTCATGACTCTCGACGACATGGTGAAGCTGTTCGACCTCAGCAAGTGCTCGAAGAACGGTGCTAAGTTCGACTACGTCAAGGCTGCTTGGTTCAACCACCAGTATCTCATTCAGCAGCCAGACGCTGCTTGGGCTCCTGCATTCGACAAGGTGCTCAAGGCAGAAGGCATCGAGGCTACTGCAGAGCAGGAGGCTGAGGTTGTGCGCATGATGAAGCTCAAGGTGATTGAATATGCTGATGGTCAGGGCAACAAGAAGAAGCGTAACATCTCGTTCGCATCCGACCTTTGGCCACTCTGCAAGTTCTTCTTCGTGGCTCCAACAGAGTTTGACAAGGAGGACAAGTTCATCAAGAAGAACTGGAAGGAAACAACTGCTGAAGAGATGAAGCAGATGCTCGCTGTGATTGAGACAATCGAGGACTTCAGCGTGGAAGGTCAGAAGGCTGTCATCGACCCTTGGGTGGAGCAGACAGGCATCAAGCCTTGGAACGCTTGGCGTGTGGCTCTCGTTGGCGCAGGTCTGGGACCTGACATGTACGAGCTTTCTGCATTCCTTGGCAAGGAGGAAGTAATCAAGCGAATGAAGTTCGCAATAGAAAATTTATAATGGTTAAAGGTTAATGGTTAAAAGGTTAAAGAAATTATTGCAAAGCAATGACTGCGGACTACAACCCAATCAAAGCTATTATTTCTTTAACCATTAACCCTTAACCATTAACCATTAACCATTAACCCTTACTAACAACCATGTATTCAATAGGATTATACATCTACGCCTTTGGAGCAATGATTGCGAGCATCTTCAACAAGAAGATACGCAAGATGGTGCGTGGCATGGGCGAAACATACTTGCTGCTGCATCGTCACATCAAGCCTGAGGACAGAGTGGTATGGTTTCATGCCGCATCGCTTGGTGAGTTCGAGCAGGGGCGACCTCTTATGGAGCGCCTGCGCAAGGAGCATCCGGAGTATAAGATTCTGCTCACGTTCTTCTCGCCTTCTGGCTATGAGGTGAGGAAGAACTATGAGGGAGCTGACCTCGTGTGCTACTTGCCGTTCGACACTCCTGGCAATGTGCATTCATTCGTGCGAATGGCTCACCCAGAGATTGCCGTGTTCATCAAATATGAGTTCTGGACCAACTACCTCACCCTCTTGAGGAAGAAAGGCGTGAAGCTCTACAGCGTGAGCAGCATTTTCCGTGCCGACCAGCATTTCTTCAAGTGGTATGGCTCGCTGAAGCCTTTGCGCCAGTTCGACCATCTGTTCGTGCAGAACGAGTTCAGCAAGACGCTCCTTGCAAAGCATGGGATTACGTGCACAACTGTGGTGGGCGACACACGCCTTGACCGAGTGATAGACATCAAGAACGCTGCTGCCGACTTGCCTATCGTGCAGGACTTCGTAGGCAATAGCCATTGCTTCATCGCTGGCAGTTCTTGGGGACCAGATGAGGAAATCTACATTCTATACTTTGCAAGCCACAGGGAATGGAAAGTCATCATAGCTCCTCATGTGATCAGCGAAAGTCACTTGAAGGAGATTGAGAAGCTTTTGCACGAGAATGGCATGAAGTCGGTAAGATACACAGACATAGAAGCTGGCAATGCTGATGCTATCGCAAAACAGGCAGAAAGTCAGGTGATGATAGTGAACTGCTTCGGCAAGCTGTCAAGCATCTATCGCTATGGCGACGTGGCATTGATAGGCGGCGGTTTCGGAGTGGGCATCCACAACGTGCCAGAAGCAGCTGTGTATGGCATACCAACCATCTTCGGTCCTAACAACAAGAAATTCAAGGAAGCACAGGAATTGCTGAAGTGCGGCGGCTCGTTTGAGTATGACAGCGCTGAGAAGTTTGAGTCAATCATGAATGGATTCATGAACGACGAAAGCGTGATGAAGGAGGCTGGCAAAAAAGCTGGTGCCTACATCAACAGCAATGCTGGCGCAGCAGATAAATGCTTTAAGTTCATTTTTAATAAAGGTTAAAGGTTAATGGTTAATGGTTAAAGGTTAAAGAAATTATAGAAGGGCTATGAATGCAGACTATAACAACATATATCAGTTCTCATTTGAAAAATTAAATGTTTATGTAGTAGCACGAAAACTTGTTACAGGCATTTATCGCCTCCAGAAGAAATTTCCAGTAGAAGAGAAATATGCGTTGGGAGACCAAATACGCAGATCTGCAGTTTCAATTGTTTCCAATATTGCAGAAGGAAGCGGAAGAGAGTCATTCAAAGAAAAGGTTCATTTTTTAGAAATAGCCTTTGGTTCTTTGACAGAATCTTTTAGTCAACTACAGATTGCAGAAGATTTGGGATACGTATCAAAGGACGATATCGACGAATTGCGCCCTCTTTTCCATGACACAGCAAAAATGTTATCAGGACTAAGAAATAGTTTCCTCGTAAAGATCAACAACCAATCGTGTTTCTAAGTATAATTTCTTTAACCATTAACCTTTAACCATTAACCTTTAACCTTTAACCATTAACCTTTAACCTTTTACCATTAACCTTTAACCACTAAACATAAATCAAAATGGCTCTTATAAAGACTGTATGCGGTCTGACTCCTAAGTGGGGCAAGGACTGCTATTTTTCAGAAAACGCTACTATTGTTGGCGATGTAGTGATGGGCGACCAGTGTACTGTGTGGTTCAATGCCATCGTGCGTGGCGACGTCAACTACATCAAGATAGGCAACCGTGTGAACATTCAAGACGGCTCATGCCTCCACACACTCTACAAGAAGGCAGCCATCGAGATTGGCGACGACGTGACTATCGGCCACAACGTGACACTGCATGGATGCACAGTGAAGAGTGGCGCACTTATTGGCATGGGAGCCACAGTGCTCGACAATGCCGTGATAGGCGAAGGCGCTATCATTGCTGCTGGCGCACTTGTGCTCAAAAACACTCAGGTGGGTGATGGCGAGCTCTGGGGTGGCGTGCCTGCAAAATTCATCAAGAAGGTGGTTCCTGAGCAGACAAAAGAACTGAACATCGGCATTGCACAGCACTACATCATGTATGCTGATTGGTATCGCGACAGCACCGAAATGCCAGAGCAAGCAGAGGGATGAGAAAGGAACTGGAAGAGCGTGTGCAGCGCGCCGTAGATTATTTCATGCAGGGCTACGGATGTTGCCAATGTGTCATTGCCGCATTTGCTGACATGTACGGCTTCACCGACGAGCAAGCCAAGCGCATAGGTGCTGGATTTGGCGGTGGTGTGGGCAGAATGCGCATGATGTGCGGAGCTGTTTCGGGCATCGTCACTCTTGTTGGCATGGATTGCGGTCAGACAGAAGGTGCCGACAAGGAGGGCAAGGCTCACTGCTACAAGGTGGTGCAAGAGCTGCTGGCTAAGTCGAAGGAGGTGAATGGCTCTCTCATCTGTGCCGAACTGCTTGGCATCAAAGGTCCTGTGCCACTTGGCAATTATGTGCCAGACGAGCGCAACGCCGAGTACTACAAGAAACGTCCTTGCGGAGCGAAAGTAGAAAGCGCTGCAAGAATCTTTGCTGAGTATCTTGACAGCAAGGAAGAACAGAAAAGCTAACATCAAGATCATGAAAGAAACAAGAATACTCTTTGTCTGCCACGGCAACATTTGCAGAAGCCCAATGGCGGAGTTCATCATGAAAGACCTGGTGAAGAAAGCAGGTCGTGAAGATGAGTTCTACATCGAATCGGCAGCTACTTCCACCGAGGAGTTGGGCAACGAGGTCTATCCTCCAGCCAAGCGGAAGCTGTGGGAGCACGGCATCTCGTGCAAAGGCAAGACTGCGCGACAGATGACCGCAAGCGACTACCATCGCTTCGACCTCATCGTGTGCATGGACGACTGGAACATGCGCAACATGCTACGCATCTGCCATGACGACCCAGACTGCAAAATGTATAAGCTGATGGACTTCACATCAAGAGGCGGTGAGGTTGCCGATCCTTGGTACACAGGAAATTTCGAAGCCACATGGCGCGATTGCCTTGAAGGATGCGAAGGAATACTTAAAGAAATTCGTGGATAGCAACACGAGTTTCTTTTTTTTATGCCTATACGAACAAAATACCACTAAAAAAACAAAAAAACTTGCAAAAAGTTTTTTACAATCAAAGATATTTTGCATATTTGCAATCTCTAAAACCAAAAATGACAAACACTACACATATATAATATATATGGAACAGATAAAAGGTAAGATTTCCCAAATCATAGGACCTGTGATTGACGTGCATTTCGCAGCAGAGAAGTTGCCTCGCATCCACGACGCTCTCACCATCGAGCGTGAAGAAGGCAAGCGACTCGTTGCCGAGGTGCAGCAGCATATTGGTGAGAACACAGTGAGATGTGTGGCTATGGACTCCACCGACGGACTTCGCCGCGGCATGGAGGCAGTGGCTATGGGACGCCCTATCACCATGCCTATTGGCGATCAGGTGAAGGGACGACTGATGAATGTGAGTGGCGACCCTATCGACGGCATGGACGACATGAGCCGCGAGGGTGCTTTGCCTATTCACCGTGAGGCTCCTAAGTTTGACGAGCTGAGCCCTGCTCAAGAGGTGCTCTACACTGGCATCAAAGTCATCGACCACATAGAGCCATACGCAAAGGGTGGCAAGGTTGGTCTGTTTGGTGGCGCTGGTGTGGGCAAAACGGTGCTCATTCAGGAACTTATCAACAATGTGGCAAAGAAAAACAACGGCTTCTCAGTCTTCACTGGCGTGGGTGAGCGTACTCGTGAGGGCAACGACCTTCTCCGCGAAATGATTGAGAGTGGCGTCATCCGATACGGAGAGAAATTCAAGGAAGCAATGGAAGAAGGCAAGTGGGATCTCTCCCTCATCGATCACGAGGAACTGAAGAAGAGTCAGGTGAGTCTTGTGTTCGGTCAGATGAATGAGCCTCCTGGCGCACGTGCCTCTGTGGCATTGAGCGGCTTGACTATCGCTGAAAGCTTCCGCGATGGCAATGCAGGTCAAGGAGGTGGCGATATTCTTCTTTTCATCGACAACATCTTCCGTTTCACGCAGGCAGGCTCTGAGGTGTCAGCCCTCTTGGGACGAATGCCATCTGCCGTAGGCTATCAGCCAACGCTTGCAAGCGAGATGGGACAGATGCAGGAACGCATCACATCAACAAAGAACGGCTCCATCACATCTGTTCAGGCAGTGTATGTTCCTGCCGACGACTTGACCGACCCTGCCCCAGCAACAACATTCTCTCACCTCGATGCCACAACCGTGCTCAATCGTAAGATTGCAGAGCTTGGCATCTATCCTGCCGTCGATCCTCTCGACTCTACGAGCCGTATCCTCGACCCTAACGTGGTGGGTGAAGAGCACTACAACACTGCCCAGCGCGTGAAGCAGATTCTGCAGAGAAACAAGGAGTTGCAAGACATCATATCTATCCTCGGCATGGAGGAATTGAGCGACGAAGACAAGCTCACAGTGAGCCGTGCTCGTCGTGTGCAGCGCTTCCTCAGCCAGCCATTTGCCGTGGCGCAGCAGTTCACTGGAGTGCCAGGCGTGATGGTAAGCATCGAAGATACTATCAAGGGATTCAAGATGATTCTTGACGGTGAGTGCGACGAGTTGCCAGAACAGGCATTCCTCAATGTCGGCACCATCGAAGAGGCATTTGAGAAAGCAGAGAAATTGAAGCAGCAAGCGGGATAAGAGGAGAGCAGATCATGAAGTTACAAATAATCACACCAACTGGAATTGCATTTGAGGGCGAAGCGGAGCGTTTTCAGTTTCCTTCTGCCACAGGTTTGATGGAGTTTCTGCCTGGTCATGCACCTATGATTGCAGAGGTCAAGGCTGGCGTCATCACGACCGATAGCGGCACAATCGACTGTGGTTCTGGTGTGGTGAAGATTGAAAACGATAACATCACAGTGGTATGCGAGTAAAACTACAGGCATTAGCAACATTGGTATGCATCATCGGCATTCTGCTTGGCGCAGCTTGCAAGATGTGGTTCCCTGAGTTCTGGTTCGACTGGTACCCAATCATCATCGCAACCTTCTGGTTCATGGAGATGGTTCTCTCATTCGTGCTTGAACACTGCCAAGAAGAGACACCGCAAGCCACCACCAATAGCAGCAAGTTCTTGAAGGTGCTGATGATAGCAAAGATTGCAAAGATGGTCATAGCTATCGCACTCGTGGCTGTTTACATGAATCTAACCAACGACCATCTGGAAGAGTTTGCTGGGTGCACAGTAGCATTCTACCTCCTCAACCTTGCCGTTGAGACATACGCCGTAACAAAGAAAAAGAAGTGAAGAGATATTTATACATATTATTTATTGGCATCTTATGCTCTTTCGCACTTCCTGCGTTTGCAGAAGAAGCGGAGGAGGAATTCGATGTGTCAGAAATGATCTTCGAGCACCTGGGCGACAGCTACGAATGGCACATAGCTGGTGATTGCATCATTCCGCTGCCTTGCATCATCATCGACAATGGCAGAGTTGCTACCTTCCTGTCTGACGAGATTGAGGACGGCAAGAGCTATCAAGGCTATCACATCGCCCGCGAAGGAGAGTATCAGGGAAAGATAGTGAACGCACAAGGCGAGCGTCCTTTCGACATAAGCATAACGAAAAATGTGCTTGAGCTCTTCATCGTCTGCATCGTGCTTTGCTCTGTCATCCTTTCCCTTGCCCGATGGTACAGGAAGAATGGTCACATGAAAGCGCCTGGCGGATTTGTCGGCGCAATGGAGTTCATCATCGACTTTGTAGATAAAGACATAGCAAAGGCAAGCATCGGTCCTGAGTATGGCCGCTTCTCGCCATACCTGCTCACGGTGTTCTTCTTCATCCTCACTTGCAACTTGCTCGGCCTCTTGCCTGTATTCCCTGGCGGAGCCAACCTGACAGGCAATATCGCTGTGACCATGACATTAGCCATCAGCGCATTCATTGCCATAAATGCTTTTGCATCAAAAGAATACTACAAGGACATCTTCTGGCCACACGTGCCTATATTCCTCAAAGCACCAGTGCCGCTCATGCCTGCCATCGAGTTCATTGGCATGTTCACTAAGCCATTCTCGCTTTGCATACGTCTTTTTGCCAACATATTTGCTGGCCACACCATAATCCTTGCCCTCACAAGCCTCGTGTTCATCACTGTGAGCATGGGAGCAGCAACAAACTACGGCATGACATTCGTGAGCGTGCTCTTCGGAGTGTTCATGAACTGCATGGAACTTCTCGTGGCTGTGCTGCAGGCATACGTATTCACCATCCTCACCGCCACTTTCATCGGTATGGCACAGGAATAAAGCTAAAATATTTAACAAACTAATAAACATACAACTATTATGGTTCTTCTTGAAGCAATCAATCTTGCCCCATTCGGAGCAGCTATCGGTGCAGCTATCGCAGTAATTGGAGCTGCAATTGGTATTGGTAACATTGGTAAGTCAGCCGTTGAAAGCATTGCTCGCCAGCCATCTGCTTCTGGCGACATACGCACAGCAATGATCCTCACAGCAGCCTTCGTAGAGGGTGTTGCACTCTTTGCTGTGGTAGTTTGTTTCGTTGCGGCAGGCAAGTAATAGGTTTGAAAGGATTGATGCCCCCAGAGTTCCCGAATTCCCGAATTCCAGAGTTCCCGAATTCTCCAGGCTATCAATTTCATCTTTTAACTTATAACACTTTTACCACATGAATATACTGTCACCAGACCCAGGACTGCTCTTCTGGATGGTGCTCTCGTTCGCTGTTGTCTTCTTCTTGCTGTGGAAGTTTGGATTCCCAGTCATCGTCGATGCCATCAACAAGCGAAAAGAGTTCATCGAGGCATCGCTCATGTCTGCAAAAGAAGCCAACGAGAAGTTAGCTTCCATAAAGCAAGAGAGTGAGCGTCTGCTTGCTGACGCAAAGGCTCAGCAAAAGGACATCATCGCCAGCGCCATGCAGGAGAAGCAGAAAATACTTCAAGCAGCGCAGGATGAGGCACGCACATCTGCACAGCAGATTGTGGATGAAGCAACAGCCCGCATCAATGCAGAGAAGGAGATTGCACTCCGTGAGGTTAGAAGCGAGGTGGCCAACCTTGCTATCGACATTGCCGAGAAAATTGTGGGCGAGAAGATGGCAAGCGACACAGAACAGAAAAAAGCAATAGAAAGACTGATTGACAACCTATGATTCAGGGAAGCATTGCTACACGCTACGCCACGGCTCTCCATGAGGAGGCCAAGGCACAGTTCGTGGATAACATTATCTACGATCATCTTGGTATGCTCCTGATGAATATGGAGGCTGAGCCTGAGCTGCAAGCAGCACTCATCAACCCTCGCATCACGGGACAAAAAAAGTTCCAGCTCCTCATCACAGCGTCTGGAGTGAATGCAGGCGCATGGATGAATGCAGGCACTGCGCCTCACTCAGAGAGCTATCAGGCAACACTCTACACACGCTTCCTTCGCCTCCTCCTTGAGCATCATCGCGAGGACAAGATACGCCTTATTTCCTACGTGTATCGCGACCTCTATCGTGCAGAGCACAACATAGACCACGTGGTGTTTGAGACGGCAGTTCCTGTCGATGCAGCCACAGTGGCTCGACTTACCGCCAAAATTCAAGCACACACACATCACGAGGTGGAGTGCGAATGCAAGGTGAATCCCAATCTTATGGGCGGCTTCCGTCTGCGCATTGGCGACAATCGCTACGACTGCAGCTACCGCACCAAGATTGAAAAAATCAGAACAACATTATGTCAGAACAGATAAAAGTAAGTGAAGTCACAGCGATGCTGCGCCAGCAGCTTGCCAACATAGAGGAAGACAGCAACTGCCTTGGCAACGAGACAGAGGTGGGAACAGTCCTCACCGTCAGCGATGGCGTGGTACGTGCCTACGGATTGCGCAATGCCGAAGCAGGCGAGCTCCTTGAGTTCGACAACGGCATGGAAGCCATCGTCATGAACCTTGAGGAGGACAACGTTGGCGCTGTGCTCCTTGGTCCAACCGACAACATTGAGGAAGGCGACATCGTGAAGCGCACAGGACGCATTGCCAGCATACCTGTGTGCGAAGGAATGGTGGGACGAGTGGTTGACACGCTCGGCCACCCTATCGATGGCAAGGGAGCCATTGAGGGCGAACCTTTCCTTATGCCATTGGAACGCAAGGCTCCTGGTGTCATCTATCGCCAGCCTGTCAATGAGCCACTGCAAACTGGTCTCAAGGCTGTTGATGCCATGATTCCTATCGGACGCGGTCAGCGCGAGCTCATCATTGGCGACCGTCAGACAGGCAAGACAGCCATTGCCATCGACACCATCATCAATCAGCGTGCTGCCTATGAGGCTGGCAATCCTGTTTATTGCATCTATGTGGCTGTTGGTCAGAAAGGTTCTACTGTTGCCACAATAGTCAAGACACTGCAAGACAAGGGCGCTATGGATTACACAATCGTAGTTTCTGCCACAGCATCCGATCCTGCAGCAATGCAGTACTTTGCCCCATTTGCAGGTGCTGCCATTGGCGAATACTTCCGCGACACAGGCCGTCACGCACTCGTGGTGTATGATGACCTCTCCAAGCAGGCAGTTGCCTACCGCGAGGTGTCACTCATCCTCAAGCGTCCTTCTGGCCGCGAAGCATACCCTGGCGATATTTTCTACCTCCACTCTCGTCTTCTTGAGAGAGCAGCAAAGATTATTTCTCAGCAAGAGGTGGCAGAAAAAATGAACGACCTACCTGCTTGTCTGATGGGAAAAGTGCGTGGAGGTGGTTCCCTCACAGCCCTGCCTATCATTGAAACACAAGCTGGCGACGTGTCTGCATACATCCCTACCAACGTGATTTCCATCACAGACGGTCAGATATTCCTCGAGACAAATCTCTTCAACCAAGGTGTGCGTCCTGCCATCAATGTCGGCATATCCGTGAGCCGTGTAGGTGGCAACGCTCAGCTCAAGTCGATGAAGAAAGTGGCTGGCACACTGAAGATTGACCAAGCACAATACCGCGAACTTGAGTCATTCTCAAAGTTCGGTGGCGACATGGATCCTGTCACAGCATTCACCATCGACAAAGGTCGCAAGAACTCTCGCCTTCTCATCCAGAAGCAGTATTCCCCAATGCCCGTAGAAGAACAGATTGCAATCCTCTATTGCGGCACCCACGGTTTGCTTCGCAACATACCATTGGAACAAGTGGAAGAATACGAGACCGCATTCCTCAACCTTCTCCGCACCACTCACCGCACCGATGTGCTCGATGTGCTGAAGAGTAGCAAGATTGACGACAACGTAACAAAGATATTGGAAGAAGTAGCTTCAAGCATTAGTTTGTAATGGCAAGCTTAAAAGAAATAAAAGGACGAATCGCATCGATTCAAAGTACGCAGAAAATCACCTCTGCCATGCGCATGGTGGCGTCAGCCAAGCTGCACCGCACCCAGGGCATGACAGAGAACTTCCTGCGCTACATGACTGAGCTCCAAGGTATTCTCAACTCACTCAACGCCCCTGCCCCATCGCATACGGAGTCCACCACAAAGGAGGACATTGCCACAGGACAGCGAGGGGCTTCTGTCTTGATTCCTATCTCTTCCAACAGCGGACTTTGTGGCGCATTCAACAGCAACATCGCCAAGGCAACACTCCGTCGCATTGAAGAACTAAAGCAGCAAGGTGCCGAAGTCACTCTCATGCCTATCGGCAAAAAGATTGTTCACGAGCTGAAGAAAGAATACATCGATGGCAACCTTGACTATGCCAACCTCATGGAACGCATAGAGAAAGGCGATGCCATGCCCCACATCAACTCACTCATCGACACTGTTTTGCAGCAATACAAAGCAGGCACTATCTCTAACGTGGAATTTATCTACCACCACTTCAAATCAATGGGCAGTCAAGTGATCACGACAAAAGCACTAACACTAACGCCCCCTACCGTCACCACTACCAGCGACGCTCCATTCCTCACCGAACCATCAGCCGAAGAACTCGTTCAGAGCATCTTCCCTCGCCTCCTCAATGCCGAGGTTTATGGCACCCTGCTCGACTCCCTTACATCAGAGCACGCATCCCGCATGCTCGCTATGCAGACGGCTGACGACAATGCCAACGAGCTCCTCAAGGAACTCACCTTGCTATACAACAAAACACGTCAACAGGCAATCACCAACGAGCTCATCGATATCATGGGAGGCAAAACACAGGAATAGGCAAACACCCAACGCAACACCTAACACATATTTTCCTTTGCAGGTTGCATAGCCCTCCCCCCGTGTTTTTTAAAAATCAAAAAGCGCCACCTATCTATTCAAGACCAGTGGCACTGAAAAATCAAAATTATAATTTAGAAAAAGTTCATACTACTTAGAAAGGTTCACTACTGATGCTGCAAGGCGGCGTGTAACATACTCTTGCACTCTCTCATTGCGCAAGCCCCACAATGAACTGTCGCCAGTTGGCACCTTTCTCATATCAATGATATATGAGCTGGAGCTAACCTTGATTGACAATGGAAGGTCGCTAAAACCATCTGCAGGAAGCGATGCTATCGCTGCCTCGTTTGGAACGAACACTGGAGTCACTTTCGATCCCACCTTAAGGTTATTGAGCACTAACTGCTTGCCCACAACGTCTGTCATCTCGTACTCGCCATCTGCTGCCTTATGCATGAATGACGCACACTCT
>JAZRYI010000047.1:0-12745 GCA_045600665.1 Bacteroidaceae bacterium | reverse complement strand
TATATTGTGTGCGTACACACCTATTCAAATGCCGACTTTTAGGATAATATACGGATTGAAAGTATGAATAATATTCCACCTGTACGGTTAAAACGAACATTTCTCAAAATGTTCTGAACTGAAGATAATTTCCGACAATTACCGATAATTTATCCGATAATTTTTTTATTATTATCGGAACAATTATTGCGCATTATTGGAAATTATCTTCAGTTCAGGAGACCGCCGAGGGCTCCATATAAGTTAACCGTACAGCACGATAATATTCTAATTCAGACTCTTCTCCAAGCGTGAGTACATCCAGCTGATGGAGTAGCAGAGAGCGCCTGCGACGAAGAAGCCGATTGGCTATTCTTTTGCATAGTTAGTAGGGGTTTAGTTTTGTGCTACAAAGTAAAGCATTTTATTCTAAATGAAGAATAAACACAACATGAAGAATGTTTTTTTTGCACTAATTTAACAAAAAGGAAGGAATGTGGCAGTGTTTTTGTGCGTTATTTGTCGGATATTTGTAATTATTTGGTTATTAAACGGAAATAATGTCGTACCTTTGCATGGCTTTTCGCAGAACGTGAAAGGCAAACATAACGATTAAGGGGGTTGTAATGAGAAAATGCCCCAATATATTTTTTAATGAAGACATTTGAAGAATTGGGAGTGTCCGGTGAGATACTCAGAGCGATTACAGAAATGGGTTATGAAAACCCAATGCCAGTGCAGGAGGAAGTGATTCCGTACCTGTTGGGAAATAACAATGACGTAGTGGCACTTGCCCAGACAGGTACGGGCAAGACTGCAGCATACGGATTGCCTGTGCTGCAGAAGGTGGACGTTGCACGCAATGAGGTGCAGGCGGTGATTATGGCGCCAACTCGCGAGTTGTGCTTGCAGATAAGCGATGACTTGAAGGATTACTCTAAATACATTGATGGTTTGCATGTGCTGGCAGTGTATGGCGGTGCAAGCATTGAACCACAGATTCGTGCATTGAAGCGTGGAGTGCAGGTTATCGTTGCTACTCCTGGTCGCCTTGTTGACCTGATGGAACGTGGCGTGGCAAAGTTGGGCAATGTGGAGAATGTTGTTCTCGACGAGGCAGATGAGATGCTCAACATGGGTTTCTCTGAAAGCATCGACACAATCCTTGCTGGTGTGCCAGCAGAAAGAAACACTCTGCTTTTCTCTGCCACAATGAGCAAGGAGATAGAGCGTATAGCAAAGAATTACCTGCACGATGCCAAGGAGATAGTGGTGGGTAGTAGAAATGAAGGTGCTGAGCATGTGAACCACATATATTATATGGTGTCGGCAAAAGATAAGTACAACGCATTGAAGCGTGTGGCTGACTACTATCCTGAGATCTACGCCATCATCTTCTGCCGCACTCGCATGGAGACCCAGGAGATTGCAGACAAGCTGATTCAGGATGGGTACAATGCTGAGTCGCTGCATGGCGAACTCTCGCAGGCACAGCGCGACCTTACCATGCAGAAGTTCCGCCAGCATCGCGTGCAATTGCTTGTGGCAACTGACGTGGCTGCTCGTGGTCTTGATGTGGATGAATTGACACACGTGATCAACTACGGTCTTCCAGACGACATTGAGAGCTACACTCACCGCTCAGGTCGCACAGGTCGTGCTGGTCGTTCGGGCACAAGCATCAGCATCATCCATATTCGCGAGAAGGGTAAGGTGCGTGCTATCGAGAAGCAGATTCAGAAGAAGTTCGTACCGGGCATCTTGCCTACAGGTCAGGAAATATGCGCCAAGCAGCTCTATAAAGTGATTGATGATATAGAGAAGGTGGAAGTGGATGAAGAGGAGATTGCGCCATTCCTCCCAGAGGTGTTCCGCAAGTTCGAATTGATGGAAAAAGAGGACATCATCAAGCGAATGGTGAGCATGGAGTTCAATATCTTCCTCAACTATTACAAGAATGCTCCTGAAATCATTCAGCCATCAGAGAAGGGTGACCGAAAGGGTGATCGCGAAGATGGCGAGAAGCGTGGATATAAAGATCGTGAGCGTGGCGACAAGGGCAACCGTTCTCGCACTGCTGAGGCTGGATACACACGTCTCTTCATCAATCTCGGTCGCAAGGACGGCATCAATCCTAAAGTGTTCATGGGATTCATCAACCGTGTGTCGGGTGACAAGAAGTTTGATCTCGGCCGCATAGACTTGATGCAGAACTTCTCATTCTTCGAAGTGCCAGAAGGGCAGACAAAGCAAGTGCTTGCCACATTGTCAGGCACTGACTTTGATGGCAGAAAGGTGAACGTGGAAATCACCGATCAGCCAGAAGGTCAGCGTGAGGGACGCCGTGGCGGCGGTCGTGGCAATCGCCGTGACGAAGGCAGAAGCGAAGGTCGCCGTGACCGCCGTGCTGGTGGATATGACAAGAAGGGTAGGGAAGAAGGCAGAGGTGCAAAAAGCAAATCGGCAAAGCCTTCTCGCGAGGAGCGTG
This sequence comes from Bacteroidaceae bacterium, assembly GCA_045600665.1. Taxonomy (GTDB): domain Bacteria; phylum Bacteroidota; class Bacteroidia; order Bacteroidales; family Bacteroidaceae; genus Minthosoma. The sequence continues at coordinate 10,278 of JAZRYI010000047.1, read as the reverse complement.
GATATTCCAGCAAGCGTGGCCCTAAGGGTGCATCAGAATGGGCAAAGTATTTTGAAGGTCAAGTAGAAGACCAGCCATTCTACGATGCATTTAAGAAGAAGAAAAAGAAAAAGTAGAGTTTACTTCCACTTGTCACACCATTTAATCACAGGTGTGCCATCTTCCTTAAACTCAATTGGTAACCACAAGTGGAGCGAATTGCTCAGATGACGAGGATTCCAAATGTCTGCCATGAAGATTTGTTTGCCATCCACCTGCATGATGTAGGTGCCTTGCGCACCGAAAGTCTTCTTGGCAGGCATGTTGTGATAGCCTGTAGCCTCACCCACGAATGGAGAAGGGAGCTGTGTCCATGGTCCCCAGATGCTCTCGCTCGTGAACATGCGAGCCTCGTTAGGATCCCAGCCAGTGCATCCGCTGCAGATGAGCCAGTATCTGCCATTGCGCTTGAAGATTGTAGGAGCCTCGTTCTGACCGCCAGGAGCAATCATATTGTATTTGCCAGTGAAGTCGAGATAGTCTTCAGTAAGCTCATTCACAAGCAAGGTCAAGTTCTCTTGCGATGATGTGATGTGATAAGCCTTTCCATCATCGTCGATATACACAGTCATGTCTCGGCTCATCTGTCCGCCAGCCATGTCTCTCCACAGATACATGCCCTTGGCGGTCTCAACACGCCACTCTGGTGTCCACCAATCCTTCCATGCACTTGCGTCAGTCTTCTTTGCCTCCTTTATCTGCTTCTTGTTCATGTCGAAAGGCCAGATGTTGGCATTTGTTCTCAAGCTGCGAATGAAGCGGAAAGGACCTACTGGCGAGTCGCTCTCTGCAAAAGCAACACGAGCTGCCTCATAGCCTCTGCCCTTCAGTTCCAGATGGAAGAGCATGACAAACTTCTTTGTCTTTTCGTTGTACAAAACTTTTGGACGCTCCATGATGCAGCCACGCTCAATGTCGTGTCCTGCCTCCTCGCTCACTGCGAGCGCGCAGCCTTCATCCTTCCAGTGCTCAAGGTCGGTACTTGAATACACCTCCACGCCCACTTCGGTTGTGAAGCCAGTGTAAGGACGATTTTCGCCATACCAATAGTACTTATCGCCATACTTTATGATGTTGCCGCCGTGAGCATTGATGTGGTTTCCATTGTTGTCAAACCACAGCTGACCATTTATGTTCTCCGAAAGGAAGCCATCCATGATAGCCGTAGGGCGACCATCGCTTGTGAATGCGCCAAGCTTGTACTGGCGAGGAGAGCACTGAGGCTCCCAGTAGAACACTCCCTTGCAATGTCCGTCAGTGCGAGTCTTGCACTCGTAGATGAGTCGGCGAAGCTGGTCTCTGCCTTCCTCCATCACCTTTGGATTCTTCTCGTCCACCTCGTAGCCCGTCTCGGTGATCATCACGTCCACGCCATACTTCTTTGTCACAAGATTGATGTTGCGGATGCAGTCCGTGATGGTCTTCTCAGCATTTGGCTCACGCTTTGCCTGTATGCTCCAGTATGGATAGAGCGACATGCCAATCATGTCGAACTTAGCGCCATTATTGACAAGCACATCAAGGTTCTTGTTGTAAAGATCATTGTCGAATCCATTGTCCAGATGCACAATCACTATAGCCTCAGGATATACTTGCTTCACAGCGTCATATCCAGCCTTGAAGAATCCAGCATATTGAGCAGGGTTCTTGTCTATGTGTCCCATCCAGTCCACAATCTGAGTCTTGCCGTTCTCATCCTTCCATTCCCAGCCAGTCTTAGGATCCATCTTCACGCTCCACAGCATTCCGTGGCTTGTCTCGTTGCCCACCTGCACCCACTTCACGTCGATGCCGTTCTGCTTCAAGAAAGTGAGCACCTCCACGGTGTGGTCAGCCACATCCTTCTTCATCTGCTCAAAGTTGTGTTTCTTCCATGCAGCAGGCACGTTCTGCTTGCCTGGGTCAGCCCACCAGTCGGAATAGTGGAAGTCAATCATTATTGCCTGTCCCAGAGCCTTTGCTCTCTTGCACTTCACCAGCACATCCTCCTTGTTGCACCAGTTGCCGTGCTTCGAAGGATCCACCCACACTCGCATACGTTCAGCATTGATGCCATAGTCAGCCATGAGCGACATGCACTCACGCTCCTTGCCTTGATTGTCGTAAAACTTCACGCCCTTTGACTCTTGCTCGGTCAGCCATCCCATGTCGGCACCAAGCCAGAACGGTTCCTGGGCATTCGCTCCTCCTACTGCCAGCACCGACAGTGCGCTGAGAAGCATTCTCTTAATTGATTTCCAGTAATTCATAAGTATTGTTATTTGTTAGTTATTCTATATTCGCAAGTAGTTCGCTTGCTCAGCTATATTGTGTCACCCATCTATACAAATTGCAGCCAACGAAATTTCCTGCCACGATGCTGACATAGAAAATCAACACATCCGCAATATTCTCCATCACATAATCCACAGGCACGCAGAGATAATAAAACACATCTGCCACGCAGTGAGGGAAGCCGCACGTGATGAACAGCGGCACTCCAAACAGCAATGGCAGGTTCTGTCCCTTCCTGGCAAAAGTTACAGCTGTTGTCATAATGAATCCGCAGCCAATGGCAAGCACGCCGCCGTGCAGAGGTCCCATCGCCAGTCGTCCCTCCAGTATCTTCTGTGCAGTGTCCTGCAGCGGCATAGGCGAGCACCTCACCATCATCGCCACCGCAAAGCATCCCACAATGTTCATCAACAGGATGATGAACAGGTTGCCCACCTCACCCTTCTTGATGAATCCTGCAGTGCCGGTGTACAGCTTAAGCCCATAGTGCACCACCGTCAGCAATCCAAACGCAAACAGCACCGCACCAATGATGCTTTTCTCTGCCAGGTAGCCAAATCCCGCTATGCCTATGCACACGCCAGCCAGCAGCGACGACTTCAGCATTTTCGTCATTTCAGTTTCTTTCATATTTTATTCCGTTTTTCAGTTGTTGAGGACAAAGATAGATATTATAAATTAAATCTTAGCAAAAACCTCAAATCTTTTTCTATTGCATCATTATTTAATTAAAAACATTTTGTACTTTTGCAAAAATAAGCAAACAAAACAGAAACATACACACTATGAATTTCCTCGAAGAAAAGATTCTTGCCGACGGCAAGATACATCCGGGCAACGTGCTCAAAGTGGATAATTTTCTCAATCATCAGATTGACATCGACATCATGCGTCAGATTGCTTATGAGTTCAAGCGCAGATTCAAAGGTAAGCCAGTCACCAAGGTTCTCACCATCGAGGCGAGCGGTATCGCTATTGCCACAATGCTTGCCGACCTCTACGATGTGCCAGTAGTGTTTGCAAAGAAGAGCAGCACAGTGAACAGCACTGACGATAAGTATGTGGCACAGGCATACTCCTTCACCCACAAGAAAATGAACAACGTTTTCGTTTCGCGTCCATACCTATCAGCTGACGACAAGGTTCTCATAGTGGATGACTTCCTCGCCGATGGCGAAGCAGGAAGAGCCCTCATTGACATTGTCAAGCAAGCAGGCGGCAGTGTCACAGGCATTGGCATAGCCATAGAGAAAGGCGTGCAGCCAGGCGGCAAGAAGCTTCGCGAAGCAGGCTACCACCTCGAGTCGATAGCCATCATCGACGAGATGGACTACGACACGCAGACAATAAAGTTCAGACAGCAATAAAATCATAACCTTATAAACTACCTCATCATGAGCAATTTATATAAATTGGATGGGCGTGTGCCATTAGCACAAGCAGTGCCTTTCGGACTCCAGCACGTGCTTGCGATGTTCGTTGCCAACATCACACCTATCATCATCCTTGCCAACATTGTTGGCATAGAAGCAGGACTCAGTGCCTCGCTCGTACAGAACTGCATGGTCATTGCCGGCATCGGCACACTGGTTCAGCTCTACCCAATCTGGCGCATAGGCTGCCGCATGCCTATCGTGATGGGCATCAGCTTCACCTTCCTCTCGCTTGCCATCGCTATCGCTACAGCCCAGGGTATGGGCACACTCATGTGCGCCATCATCATCGGCGGCATTGTTGAAGGTGTGCTCGGACTCTTCCCACACTACTGGACAAAGCTTATCCCACACGTAGTAGCCGCTACAGTCGTTACAGCCATCGGCTTCTCGCTTCTCCCTATCGGAGCCAACTCCTTCGCAGGCGGTCAGGGCGCAGAGGATTTCGGTGCTGCCAACAACTGGATAGTCGGCACAGTCACACTCTTGGCATGCCTCATCACACAGATCTTCGCTCGTGGCATACTTCGCTCACTCTCAGTGCTCGTAGGTCTCGTGGTGGGATACATTCTTGCAGTGTGCATGGGCATGGTTGACTTCTCAGGCATACAGAACATCAGCTTCATCGCGCTACCTAAGTTCATGCCATTCGAACTGAACTTCGACCTTGGTGCTACACTCTCCATCATAGCTGTGTTCCTTGTTTCTGCTACAGAAACTATTGGCGACACCAGCGCGCTTGCTAACGGTGCTCTCGGACGCAACCCACACAAGTCGGAGCTTGGCGCAGCTGTAGCATGCGACGGTTTCGTGAGCAGCATTGCAGGTCTCTTCGGTTGCACGCCTATCACTTCATTCAGCCAGAACGTAGGTCTTGCAGCCATGTCAAAGGTGGTCAATCGCTTCACCATTGCCGTAGGCGCAGTCATAATGATTATTGGCGGCATCTTCCCGGCTGTAGGCTTCATCCTTACCACAATTCCTCAGGCAGTGCTTGGCGGCTGCACCATCATGATGTTCGGTTCCATCCTCTTTGCTGGCTTCGGCATGATGGCAAGATGTGGATTCAGCCATCGCAACATGATAATTGTGTCTATGTCGCTCAGCATCGGTCTCGGCTTCACTGCTGCATCTGACATGTTCAATATCTTCCCAGAGATTATTCAGACCATCTTTGCTCAGAACTGTGTCGCAGTAGTATTCCTTCTGGCAGTGATACTCAACCTCGTGTTGCCAAAGGAAGAAGAGTAGGGGAATACAGGATTTGCAAAACTCTCACTTTTCACGAAAGTGAAGAATTAATAATAGTGGAGTGTCCAATTTTTTTACACAAAAGTGTCAAAATTTTGGACACTCTTTGTTTTTTGATAAAGAAAGCGAAAGAATAAATGGAGGAATACATTAACTTTGCATCGTAATCCAAAACCGGTTAAGGAGCGCTAATGTCAGACTGTGTGATAACTTTTAAAACCTAAAAAAGAAATGAAGAAGTATATTTTGATGATTGTGGCAATGTTTGCTACGATGTTTACAGCCAATGCGCAGAGCGAAAGCGAAGTGTTTGAAATGGTGGAAGTGAATCCTGTTTTTACAGGTGGACAGGATGCACTGATGAAGCACTTAATCGATAACTTGAAATATCCTGTTTCAGCACAGCAGATGCAGATAGAGGGTAGAGTGCTTGTGCAGTTTGTTGTTATGAGCGATGGCACAGTTGATAATGTGCATATTGTCAAGTCGGCAAAGGACAAGGCTACTTCCACCTTGCGTGTGAAGGATAAGGTGTACTCTGCAAAACAGCAGAATGAGGCAATCAAGTCGCTCGACGACGAGGCAATGCGTGTGGTGAAGCTCACTGCTGGCAAGTGGACTCCTGGCATGCAGAAGGGAGAGAATGTGAATGTGAGATTCACGTTGCCGATTACTTATAGACTGAAATAAAAGCAAAGAGTGTTCAACAAAAGCAATACATATAATATAATGAGCGGCGTAGGCTTGGTGATAGCCTACGCCGTCATATACATTTTCCTCACGCAAGTGTGCTGGAGTTGGCAGTGTGCTACTTTCTTGAATGATGGAGATAAGCTGTACAATGTTTCGCCAAACATTTCTGCCACATCTACCGATGAGTACCTTACAGGTCCTTTGGCATTGGCACTGAGTGAGGTGGATGGTGTTGTTGGTGTTGCAGGATTTACCGATGCAAGACCTCAAATGTTTTATACTGCCCAGAAGAGTTGCACAGCATTGTGTTCAGAGGTGTTGCCGAATGGTCTTGGTGCGTTAGGATTGAAGATGGTGGACGGAGGCTGCGACTTCGTGCCGCAGGGCGAGGAGATGAATGGTGTGGTTATGCCAGCGAGCATTGCGATGAAGCTGTTTGGCAGAGAGAATGTTGTGGGTGAAAAGGTTAATTTCAAGGAATGGGACACTAATGGAGCACAGGTGATAGTGGGTGTGTATGAGGATCTGCCTGATGGTGCTTGGCTGCAGAATGCTGTGTATAGGGCATGGGAAAAGAGGTTTGCGAATAGTCATACGACGTGGAGTTACAGGACTTATGTGAGAGTGGAAGATGAGGAGCATTTGGGCGATATTATGCGCGATTTTCTGATTAGAATCAGAAAGATGTGCGATGAGGACAATATGGCAAGTATGCAATACAACAATATGCCTGCAACCTTTCGTCCAATGACTAAAGGATTGCTGTCTGACGGCAGTCTTGAGCATAGTGGCAATGTGATGACGATAGTGCTGTTGCTTTCAACGCTATTCATTGCTGTGATTGCTGGCATTAGTACATTTAATATCAGCATGACGGATGCCCCATCGCGAATGAAGAATGTAAATACCTTGCTTGTGATGGGGGTGGAGAAGAGGGAGCTGAGAATGAATATCATTGGAAGTAGTCTTAGGTGGTCGATGGGAGCATTTCTTGTGGCTGCATTTGTGACAATAGTAGGGAGTAGATTGGGGTGGTTTGATTCGCTCATCATAGTGCCTATCACCCTCACATACGGCAGCAATGCGTGGATGATGCTCATCACGGCATGTGTAGCATTGGTGATTGGTGTGGTGTCGGCTGTATATCCAGCTGTATATTCCACCAGTTTCCCTCTCTCGATGATGATAAAAGGACGCTTCGCCATTTCGCCGCGAGGCAGGAAGCTGCGCAATGCGATACTGTGCATCCAGTTTGCCATGAGCTTTGCGATAGTGCTGTTTTCTTGCGTTGTGGCATGGCAAAACTACTACATATTGAATTACGATTATGGCTTTGACAATAAGAACTTAGTCTTTGCAAAGACATACTTCGTGAATGATGCCGACACGCTGACGCTGGGCGATGTGAGACGAGAACTGATGAAGGTGAAGGGTGTGGATGGTGTGGCATTTACCAATTATGTGCCTGGTAATGTGGTGAAATCAGAATGGCGAAGAAGAGCTATGAATGTGGCTGATGAAGCTTTTGCTGATGTGATGAAATTTGGCGAGAAGACGGATACTGATAATGTGTATGGACATTGGATGCTGACAAAAGGTGTGAGAATTGCGCCAGTCAATACAAAGTTTACCAATGTGGATATCCCATACTTGATCAATGGCAATGATGATTCTGCAGTTTCCTTGCTCTGTGCACAATACATAGTGGCTCATTTGGAGAAGAATGCAGACAAGGATAGGGTGATGGCAGACTTGCGCAGTGCGTCAATGAGATTCAATGCTAAATATGCTCATCAGTACCAGAAGGACGTGGTGGATAATTGGTTTGCATTCAAGAGCTATGACGATTACTTTGGAGCTTTATATACCCGCGAAGTGCGCTTTGCGTGGCAGATGCTTGTGTTTGCCTTTGCTTGCACGATAATATCAATGCTTGGCATAGCAGCAATAACGATGATGGAGAACAGGTATATGCAGCGCAGCACTGCCATTAGAAGAGTGCTCGGCACGACAACAGAGGAGCTGCTTATGCAGCAATTGGAAAAGTATGGCTTGAGGCTCATGATTGGCGCTTTGGTAGGTTTGCCTCCTGCATATTGGCTGGCATACAGATGGTTAGGCACGTTCGGAGATAGCTCAGGCATACCACTTATGCTCATACAGGTCGTTTTCGTCACTGTTTGCATCATCATACTTTTGCCTATCGCTGTACAGAATTTGATAACAACAAAAAATAATCTAACACTTGCTATCAAAGCGGAATGATATGATACGATTAGAAAATATACATAAGGTGTTTGAGTCGGCATCGGTAAAGACGGTGTCGCTGCAGAATATTTGCCTTGACATTAAGAAGGGGGAATTTGTGAGCATCATGGGACCTTCTGGTTCGGGCAAGACGACTCTATTGAACATCATTGGTTTGCTTGATGCTCCTACGGAAGGGCGCATGCTGTTGGATGATGTCGATGTGTATAAGCTCACCGAGAGTGAGCGCACACAGATGAGGCGCCATCATCTTGGCTTTGTGTTTCAGGCATTCAACTTAATCGATGAATTAACTGTGTTTCAGAACGTGGAATTGCCTTTGAAATTGCAAGGCGTTCCGCTCATTGAGCGCAGAGTGAAAGTGCGTGATATGCTTCGTCGTCTTGGCATTAGTCACCGTGCGGATATGTATCCTATGGAATTGTCAGGTGGTCAGCAGCAGCGCACAGCTATCGCCCGTGCTGTGATAGGTAATCCGAAACTGATTCTGGCAGACGAACCAACAGGCAACCTTGATTCGTCGCAAGGACAAGAGGTGATGAATCTGCTCACAGAATTGCACGACACGATGAATACAACGATTGTGATGGTTACTCATAATCATCGTGATGCAGCGTATGCTGATAGGACGATAGAATTGCTTGATGGAAGAATCACAGCTCTATCTGAAAACTAACATTCCATCCGTTGGTTCCAGAAGGCAGCAAGCTGATGCTTCCTCCTGATATTTTCAAGATTTGACGGCATAGACTAAGACCTATGCCGTTTCCTGTTTTCTTGGTGGTGAAGAAAGGCACGAAAATGTCTTTCTGTTCGTTCTCTGGGATAGGTGCACCATTGTTGCTGACTACAATTCTCAATGGTTTGTCAGCATATTTAAATGCCGATATGTGCACTCGTGTAGCACCTGCCTCACATGCATTTTTAACAAGGTTCATAAGCACCTGCCGCATAAGATTTGCGTCAGCGTACATAGTCAGTTCCTCTGGCTGAATGCTGACCTCCACCGCCACTCCATCAGCCATTCTCCGCACATTGTGCAACAACTCGCTCACAGCCACAACCTCTGGCTGCGGCTTCTGCAGTGATGAGAACTTGCGGTAGCTATCCACGAATGAACTCAATCCTTCCGATGTGTCGTGTATCGCCTTTATGCCCTCATAGAACTCCGATTCCTGCATGGCAGGCTCATGCATGAACGTATCGCTCAGCGACACAATAGGAGCAAGGCTATTCATTATCTCATGAGTGAGAATGCGAGTCAGCTTTTCCCACGATGCCATCTCTATGTCTTGCCTCTGCTCCTGCATTATCTCCATCATCCTATTTATGGTTTCGATAGCCTTGCGCTCGCCTGGCAAAAGACTCTTCACAGGCAAGCGAAATGAGAAGTCATCGTTGCGAATGGCTTCAAGCACAAGATCATATTTGGATGCAGAAAACATTTAATTCTTCATTCTTAATTTGTTATACAGCGTTTGCCTGCTTATACCCAGCAGATCTGCCGCCTGCTTCAAATTGCCGTGGCATTGATCCACAGCGCTTCGCACATGTTCATCTTCCACCTCTGCCAAAGGACGAATATCATTCAGCTTGTCGATTGCACCAGTCAATGTATTCACCAATTTCTCATTGTCCCAAGGCTTCACCACAAAATCGGTGGCGCCGCGCTTCAAAGCCTTCACCGCTATCTCAATGTCTGCGTATGCCGTAAACAGCACCACAGGCGTCTTCGGATGCACAGTTTTTATCTTCTCCAGCCAAAACAATCCCTCATTGCCTGTGTTCAGTCCCAAGGCAAAGTTCATGTCCAGCAACACCACGCTCACCTCCTCGCTTGCCATCACCTGCAGCACTGTGTCGGGAGCCGATAGTGTCAGCACCTTCTCAAATGTCTTTTTCAGTAAATAGCGAAGCGACACCAGCACGCTTTCATTGTCGTCTATCACAAGAATTGATTTATACATGATCATCCAATCTGAGTTTTGAATTGCAATTCATATTTGTTGCAAAATTAACTAAAATCTTCGACATACGAAACAGCGATTAACAAATAAAACAAAGATTCAACTAAATTTTGTAAGTACGCTATTCTTGCAAGTCAATTCACAGAGCCCAAAAGGCTCTAATTAGGTTGAATTTGGTTAAATCTTTGTTTATAAATAATATATCAGGGTAGTTGTAACTATTCAGGCCATTATCGCAAAACTACTTTTGGAGATTTAACATTTTAGAGTAAAGTGTTAAAATTACTCGTTTTGTAATATTGGTCTTTGTGGCTATAATTGACATGCAGCTTTGCATATATCATTGACATATG
>JAZRYI010000046.1:0-5843 GCA_045600665.1 Bacteroidaceae bacterium | reverse complement strand
AATGAACCCTGATCCAAATATACGTATATCAGATAATGATATATTAATAGTGGCAGGCGAACGCAAAAATATAGACAAACTCAATTCCTACAATAAGTAGTAAACCATCATTATATAATATCAACAGTTCGGTTTTCACCTTTGAAAACCGAACTGTTGTATGCTTGCGCTCACGTAAATAACATCTCTATATATAACACTGTATCTTATTTGCCAAGAAGAGCAGTGAAAGATGTTGGGTATGGAGTCTCGAATTTTAGTAACTCTCCTGTGATTGGGTGTGTAAACTGGAGACGGAAGGCATGTAGGCAGATGCGGCCAATTGGATCGCAGTGGTCACCATGTTCCTCTTCATTGCTGCCATACTTGAAATCGCCTACGATTGGGTGCTTAAGGTCTTGCATATGAATACGGATTTGGTTTTTCCTACCCGTGTCGAGCTTGAGTTCCACAAGTGAATATCCGTTTTTACGCTTGAGGGTTCGGTAATTAGTAATAGCGCGCTTGCCACCATTGTCGGACATGCTGGAATAGGTAACAAACATCTTGTTATCTGTCAACCATGACACTACAGTACCATTGTCCTTCTCCATCTCGCCTTGAACTACAGCAATGTAGCGACGATCAGTAACGATGTCCTTCCAATTGTCAGTAAAAGTCTGCTGTATATCCCTGCGCTTAGCGAAAAGGAGCAATCCAGATGTTTCTCGGTCAAGGCGATGAACGGTGTGAACTGCGAACCCCTTGTTAGTTCGCTTCACGTATTCATCAAGTATAGATTTCACATTCTGTTGGCGAGCACCTGGAAGGGCATTGGTTAGAATACCTTCTTTTTTCTCTACCACGATGATGAATGCATCTTCATACACTATCTTCACCCACTTCGACACCAAGTCGTGCTTGTGCCTATTCTTTGCCACCTGCACAAGCTGACCAGGACGGAGAGGAGCATTATACTGAGTTGTGATTACCTTGTCAACATACACCATGCGCTGGCTTAAAAGCTCCTTTGCCTTAGTGCGCGAGATGCCTGTGATTCTGGTCATGAGGAATTGCATTAGTTCTGCAGGCTCAGTGACCTTGTAATCCGTGTAATGGTTGGCTGCTTTTCTATCAAAATAACTGCTCATAAGCTTCTCTTTTCCAATAATACTACGTTTTCAACATGCTGCGTGTGAGGGAACATATCCACAGGCTGCACCTTCACCACTTTATAGTCTGTATCCAGCAACTGGAGGTCACGAGCCTGAGTAGCAGGATTGCAACTCACATACACAATACGCTTTGGCGAAGCAAAGAGAATTGTGTCTATGACATCTTGGTGCATGCCTGCGCGAGGAGGGTCTGTAATGATGACGTCAGGACGTCCGTGAGCCTCTATAAACTCTCGGTTGAGGATATCTTTCATATCGCCAGCATAGAAAAGCGTGTTGCTGATGCCATTGATATCGGAGTTCACCTTTGCGTCCTCAATAGCTTCTGGAACATATTCAATTCCTATCACTTTCTTAGCTTTCTTCGACACGAAGTTTGCAATGGTACCCGTACCTGTATAGAGGTCATAAACTAGTTCCTCGCCTGTGAGACCAGCAAATTCGCGAGCAACCTTATATAGTTCGTACGCCTGTTCAGTGTTGGTCTGATAGAACGACTTAGGACCAACCTTGAACTTCAAGTCCTCCATCTGCTCAAAAATGTAGTCGTTACCCTTCACTATGTGGATTTCCTGGTCCCCAAATGTGTCATTAGCTTTATGATTATCAACATAGAGCAACGATGTTATCTCCGGGAAAGTATCAGCCAAATGCTGCATCAGAGCATCTGCCTGAGCTTGAGCCTCAGCGTTCTCTATGCGGAACTGAACAAGGAACATAAGCTCGCCAGTGTTGCTGTTGCGAATCATCAGCGAACGGAGCAATCCACGATTCTGGCGAAGGTCATAGAACTCCAAGTCATGCTGGAAAGCATACTCACGGATATCATTACGTATGCGGTTGTTGATGTCATCCATCAGATGGCACTCTTCGATGTCAAGAATCTTGTCGAAAGCGCCAGTGATATGAAAACCTACAGCGTTCATTTGGTCGTACTTCACGTCATTGCGCACTTCTTCATCAGTGAGCCAGCGCTTATTGCTGAATCCGAACTCAAGCTTGTTGCGGTAGTCGCAAGTAAGCTTACTGCCAAGGATAGGGCTGATTTCTGGCAACTCTATCTTGCCAATGCGAGTGAGGTTGTCTGTGATTTGCTGCTGTTTTGCCTTGAGCTGCTCCTCATACTTGAGGCACTGCCATTTGCAGCCGCCGCACACTCCAAAATGCTTGCAGAATGGCTGCTGGCGCAAGGATGAGTACTGATGAAATTTGACAGCTACAGCCTCCATGTACGAATTCTTTTTCTTCTTCACCTGCAGATCTACCACGTCTCCAGGCACTACAAACGGCACAAACACCACTTTCTCATCCACACGCGCCAATGCCTTGCCTTCGGCAGCAACAGCAGTGATTTCTATGTTTTCCAACAATGGGAGTTGCTTCTTTTTATTACGAGCCATAAAATGTAAAAATTGTCTTTTTCCTATTCATGCATCTTTTCTTTGAGATGCTTTTTCATTAATGGTGCAAAGATACGGAATTTCCTCTAATTTGCATATATATACATACAATAAAAGACGAAAAAAAACAAACTGCGAACTTCTTTTGTGCATGTTTTTCTTTTTATTGGAGATTGAAACAAATGTTTGTATGAAATTAATTATCTTTGCATAAAAATACAAACCTATTATATAATATGAAGCAAATTAAGAAACTATTACCAGCTTTGGCGTGTACGGCAGCACTCGCTTTCTACTCGCCACAACATTCGAATGCGCAAAGCATTCTCTATCCGCAGCATTTCGATCTCAGTGAGGTACGCATAACAGGCGGCCCGATGCGTGATGCCATGGTCACAAACGCACGCATGCTCCTCGACTATGACGTGGACAGACTCATGACTCCTTTCGTGCGCGAGGCTAAACTCGACCAGCCTGGCAGCAAGTATGACGGATGGGTAACGAAGCATCCTTCTTTCCGCAATTGGGGCGACTACTCCTGGTCGCTCGAAGGTCATGTGGGCAGCCACTATCTCACAGCCATGGCATTGGGATACAGCGCCATGAAGAATGATCCGGAACTGGCATCATTGTCAAAGCAGATGTATGATCGCCTTCAGTACTGTCTCGACATCCTTCAAGACTGCCAGAATGCATACAAAGGCAATACAGAAGGCATGGAAGGATTCATCGGCGGTCAGCCTTATACTGAGATGTGGACAGGCATGTACAAAGGTGATATGAACGCATTCCGCAAGCACGGCGGCAAGGTGCCTTTCTATTGTCAGCATAAGGTGATGGCAGGATTGCGCGACGCATACGTGTATGCTGACAGCAAGCAGGCTCTGGAAATGTTCCGCGGTCTCTGCGACTGGAGCATCAATGTGGTCAGCAAGTTCTCTGATCAGCAGCTGCAAGACATTCTCAACACTGAGCATGGCGGCATCAACGAGACACTGGCTGACGCATATTACTTATTTGGCGACAAGAAGTATTTGGATGCTTCCATTCGCTATTCACATCATCGCATGATTGACGGAATGGCAACAAAGGACGGCAAGTACAATGAGCATTTCCTCGACCGCAACCATGCCAATACTCAAGTGCCTAAGTACATTGGTTTTGAGCGCACAGTGCAGGTGAGCCAAGAAAAGGGTGCTGATATGAAGGAAATGCAGCTATTCAGGGATGCCACAGTCAACTTCTGGGATGATGTTGCAACCCATCGCACCGTCTGCATTGGCGGCAACTCAGTGGGTGAACACTTCCTCCCATCTGACAACTGCATGCCATACATGACAAACCTTGAAGGTCCCGAATCTTGCAACACAAACAATATGATGAAGCTGTCGGAGGAACTCTTCGACGCAAGCCATGACAGTCGATATGCAGACTTCTACGAGGCAGCTATGTGGAATCACATCCTTTCCACTCAAGACCCAACCACTGGCGGCTACGTATATTTCACAACGCTCCGCCCAGGAGGCTACCGCATCTACTCACAGGTGGACGAAGGCATGTGGTGCTGCGTTGGCACTGGCATGGAAAACCATTCCAAGTACGCTCATTTCACTTACACTCATTCAGCAGACACATTGTACATCAATCAGTTCATGCCTACAGAGCTCAGCAGCAAGAACTTCGGCATCAAGCAAGAGACTGGTTTCCCATACGAACAAGGCACAAAGATCACTGTCACTAAAGCAGGCAAATTCACCATGGCAATTCGCAAGCCAAGCTGGGTGGATAATGGTTATGAAGTGAAGGTTAATGGCGTTGCTGTCACTGCAGATGCCAGCAATGGCTTTGTATCTGTATCACGCAAATGGAAAGCAGGAGATGTAGTGGAGGTTAAGCTCCCAATGTCGCTCCGCGTGGAGGAATGCCCTAACTTGACAGACTATGTTGCTTTTAAGGTTGGTCCACTGCTTCTTGCAGCCCGCACCACAGCTCAGAACGAGGCAGAGGCTCACCTCACAGGCCTTGAATACGAACACTTGCAGAATGAGTATGGCGACGACAGCCGTATGGGACACTCACCTGGCGCTCGCGGCACCAAGAAGTCGCTCAACATAGCTCCTATGTTCATTGGCGACCGCTCTATGCTTATTAGTCGCATTCAGCCAAAGCTTCCAGCACGCCATATCTACACTATTCAGCCAGACGTAGCAGGCAAGAGCAAGTGGCCACTTCTCACTCTCGAGCCATTCTTTGGCATACACCACGCTCGCTACTCATGCTATTGGTACGCACAGACTCCAGAGGAGTATGCCAAGAGCCCAATGGTCAAAGCAGACAGCATTGCTGCAGCACTTGATGCTCGCACCATCGACTTCGTTGCTACAGGCGAGCAGCAGAGTGAGGCAGGTCACCTTATGATTGCTTCACCTGGCTGCACTAAGGGTGGATTCAATAGCGAGGCTTGCCGCGAGGTACCTACAAGCAATCAGGTAACTTACACATTCACAAATATGCGCGCCAACAATGAGAAGCCGCTGCCTACAACAAACATGGCTGTGATGGTTCGCTTCGTTCGCAACGATGCAGGTCGCAAGTGCAGCATCTACATCGATGATGTTCCACTCGTTGAGAACTTCGACACTCCACGCAACCATCCATCAATGGACGAGAACAATTTCATGAATATTGTCTTCCCTATTCCAGATGAACTTCTCGTTAACAAGAAAGGCAAAGCGAAAGAATCACTCCAATTCACTATGAAGGCTACAGACCAAGGCTTGGCTCCTAGCATCTTCTACCTCCGTCTGGTTGACAACAAGTAATCAAATGTATCGTCAAAACAGAAAAGCATAACAGCTAAAACAGCATAACAGAAAATGTGGAATGGTTAACTGACACTTCAGCAATCCATTCCACATTTATTATATATAAGGCTTGATTATACCTTAACTCTCGGATATAAAATTATACACAAAAAAAGTCGCTATTAATCAGCGACTTGAGCGGAGAGAGAGGGATTCGAACCCCCGGTACCTTGCAGTACGCCGGTTTTCAAGACCGGTGCATTCGACCACTCTGCCATCTCTCCAAAGCATGAGTGAATGAGTGGTTTCACTCTGCCATTGTACGCCCTCAGGGGCTCGAACCCTGGACCCATTGATTAAGAGTCAATTGCTCTACCAACTGAGCTAAGGACGCATCTCTATGTTTTGTTTGGCGCTCCAGGATGGGCTTGAACCAACGACCCCATGATTAACAGTCATGTGCTCTAACCAACTGAGCTACTGAA
>JAZRYI010000045.1:0-13714 GCA_045600665.1 Bacteroidaceae bacterium | reverse complement strand
TAAAACATAAAATTGCTAAGATGTCAACCTCGCACTTGCATCCTTGTGAGTGCTCTCTCTTTTTGTGCCTTTGGCTCAAAACGTATTAAAAATAAATAAAATAACGCCGTAATAACCAAAAACGGCACAATTAATTTTCGTATGAAAACAGACAAACCTCCATATCAGTGGGTTCCAACCCTGTATTTCAGCGAGGCAGTGCCTTTCTCTGCCGTCATGCTCATTTCTGTCATCATGTTCAAGGAACTTGGATTGACAGACGGACAAATCACCATGTATACAGGGTGGTTAGGTCTGCCTTGGGTGGTGAAGCCGCTGTGGAGCCCTATCATCGACAACCTCAAGACCAAGCATTGGTGGATTATCGCTACTCAGTTGACAATGAGCGTCCTGCTTGCTCTCGTTGCTTTCACTTTGCCCACTGATTATTGGCTGCAATGCACGCTGGCGCTCTTCATGATCATAGCCTTTGCCAGTGCCACCCACGACATCTCTGCCGATGGCTTCTACATTATCGGCTTGGAGGAGAAAGCGCAGGAGCTCTATGTTGGTGTGCGCAACACTTTCTATCGCATAGGCATGGTAGTGGGTCAGGGCATGCTCGTCATGCTTGCAGGTGCTTTGCAGAAGGGATTGCTCGGCGATTCTTTGTCTAGAACCGAATACTCATGGGGCTTTGTCTTCATCATATTGGGTGTACTGATGTTATGGCTGTGCCTGTATCACAAGATAGTTCTTCCGAAGGTTGAGGACGCTTCTAAGGACAAGCAGTCTTTCGTGTGGAGCGAGCAGGTGAGCGAGTTTGGCAAGACGCTCAAGACCTTCATCACCAAGCCTCACATCGTATCTGCCCTTTGCTTCATCCTCTTGTTCCGTCTGCCAGAGGGATTGCTCACCAAGATTGTGCCGCTCTTCCTCACTCGCGACCTTGCAGAGGGTGGACTTGCCATGGACGACGTAAGCTTCGGCATGATCTATGGCACGCTTGGTGTCATCGGCTTGCTTGGTGGGGGCATCGTTGGCGGTTGGGCAGTGAGCAAATGGGGATTGAAGAAATGCCTTTGGCCACTCGTGCTCTGCATCACACTGCCTGATGTGGTGTATGTATATCTCAGTTTCGTGCCAACAGCCAATCTCTGGCTCATAGGTTCGTGTGTTTGCATAGAACAGATAGGTTACGGTCTTGGTTTTGCAGCATATACTCTCTACCTCGTCACATTCTCAAGAGGAGAACGCAGCACAGCGGTATTCTCCATCTGTACTGCGTTCCAGTATCTTGGCGGCGTCATGCTGCCTGGCATGGTGTCAGGATTGATTTCCGAATCGCTTGGCTATCAGCAATTCTTCCTTCTCATCATGGCATTCTGTTTGGTAACATTCACCGTCACAGCTTGCGTGAAGATTGATAGGAATTAAATGCCAAGCTTTCCCTTCAGCTTATTAGCAGCATCGTACACAGCCTTGCTTGCCTTTTCCTTAGCTGCGTCCTTCACCTCCTGCACCTTCTCGTCCACCTTATCCTTTGCTGCAGTCTTGATGTCTTCCACTGCGTCGGCAGCCTTCTCATCCACAGCATCCTTCACAGCGTTAGCATCGCCAGTGATTGCCTTGATAGCGTCCTGAGCTGTTGTAGGAAGTGAAGAAACAGCAGAAACAAGACCAGCGATTGTCTCGTTGCCTGAAGCGATAGCGTTGATTTCGCTCTGGTGAGTCTCAACGAACTGCTTAATCTGCGATGCATACTGAGCAGCCTTTTCTGCATCGCCGTTTTCTATGAGTTGCTGAACGTATGCCTGCGCCTTCTCAAGGGCTGTCTTTGTCTCTTCAGGATTGCCCGACTGGAGAGCCGAAGCGATAGTCTCCACTGTCTCTGCAGCCTCAGCCACGCCTGGTTCCTCGATTGTGAGTGAGTCACAGCATGCTGATCCGTTGTCTGCACTGCCATTTGCGTTGTTGACGCAAGAAGTGAATGAGATGGCTGCGATAGCCATCACTGCGATAAAAATCTTCTTCATAAATTTAAGTTTAATGTTTTTTATCCTTTAATTGGTGTAAGTGGTGCAAAGATAACGAGTTTTTTTATTACCTTTGCACAAATATTTCTTAAAAAATAAATATGAAGAAGTTTTTAACATATATAATATGTATTATCTCTCTCCTCACAGCATCATCCTGCGGCGAAGATCGCACCTATGAGCTCAAAGAGAAGACTCAGCACAATGAGTGGATTCTTGAGGTGATGAGGGACAGGTACCTGTGGGGCGATTCGCTGGACAACTATGAACCGGAATGGAAGAACTATTTCTCCAAGCCAGAAGATTTCCTGAAGACGGTCATAGGTAAGACCGGTAAGTCCGACAAGTGGTCGTACTTCGACAACGACACGCTTTCAGTCGATGCACACCCACATGGTCACTTCAGCCATATCAGTTCATACGGCATCGACTTCGTGCTCATGAACGACCCAACAGGGCAGACGAGCAAATCCTTCATTCGCATCACAACCGTATTCCCCAACTCTCCTGCCTCAGAGGCAGGACTTCACCGCAACGACTTCATCAGCATGATTGATGGCGAGAAGGTGTCCACGAACAATGTCGCCAAGCTGGAGAAAGGCGCATCGCGCAAGCTATCCGTTCTTAGTCTCGAAAGCCAGGGCGAGGAGTTGGCGCTTGTTGGCGAGCATGAAGTGCATATTGGCATGTCGCGCTACGTGGAGGATGAGGCATTCCCTGTCACTTCGATAGTTCAGGCATACGGCATTCAGGTCGGCTACTTGCAGTGCACTCGCCTTGTGCCATACGCCATTGAGCAGGAGAAAATGGAGGATAGCAAGGAGTATGTGGAGTCGCTCGACCGTGCGATGGCTAAGCTTAAGTCGGCAGAGATCAGCGAACTCGTTCTTGACCTTCGTCATTGCAACTACGGCACCATTGACATGGCGCAGCGCCTGGCAAGCTATATTGTCAATCCGCAATACCTCAACTCCACATTCTTAAAGACAGAATGGAGAGCGTCACTTTCTGAGAACAACAAGAACATTCCATACGACACTTCGGTCAACAACCTTAACCTTGGTCGTGTCTTCGTTCTCGTCAGTGCTTCCACACAGGGTGCAGCCGAGTGGCTCATACAGGGCTTGCGCGCTACGATGGGCGACGAAAAGGTTATCCTCATTGGCAAGCCAACTGTTGGTCAGAACGTGATGACAGAAGAGGTTGGCTACAAGTACCACCTTCGCTTCAATCCTGTTGTTGCATACGTTGGCGACTGCAACGGCAATCATGAATACAAGAGCATCAAGCCCGATGTGGATGAGGATGAGTTTGCATACGTGGAATTGCTCGAGTATGGCAATATGTACGAGGCTTTGTTTGAAAAAGCCCTCGAAATTATAGCAAATTAGACAAAATGTCAGCGTGTTCTGACTTTTTGTCTTCTTTTTCGTCCTTGGAATCCGTTTTGATGAGCGTTTGAGTGAATTTCAACAACTAAAACTCAAATGCAACTATGAACTTCAATCAAAACAATCAAGGTCAGCAGTCAACTGGCAAGGAGGTTCTTGAACAGTATGCAATGAACCTCGTGGAGCGTGCTCGAAGTGGCAAGCTCGATCCCGTCATCGGACGTGATGAGGAGATTAGACGAATACTTCAGATTCTTAGCCGACGCACTAAGAACAATCCTATACTCATTGGCGAGCCAGGCACGGGTAAGACAGCCATCGTGGAAGGTCTCGCAGGCAGAATCGTGCGTGGCGATGTGCCAGACAATCTCAAGGACAAGGAACTCTACTCGCTCGATATGGGTGCGCTCATTGCTGGTGCCAAGTATCAAGGTGAGTTTGAGGAGCGTCTGAAAGCAGTCATCAAGGCGGTAGTGGATAGTCAAGGCAAGATCATCCTCTTCATCGACGAGATACACACCCTCGTTGGCGCAGGCAAGACATCTGGTGCGATGGACGCAGCCAACATTCTCAAGCCTGCTCTTGCGCGAGGCGAGTTGCGCAGCATTGGCGCCACCACACTCGACGAGTATCAGAAATACTTCGAGCAGGATAAGGCTCTTGAGCGCCGTTTCCAGACAGTCATGGTCAGTGAACCTGACGAACTGAGCAGCATCTCCATCCTGCGCGGTCTGAAGGAGCGCTATGAGAATCATCACAAGGTGCGCATCAAGGATGAGGCAATCATTGCGGCTGTTGAACTCAGCAACCGCTACATCACAGAGCGTTTCCTCCCCGACAAGGCTATCGACCTCATGGACGAGGCTGCCGCAAAGCTTCGCATGGAGCGTGACTCTGTGCCAGAGGAACTTGACGAGATATCTCGCCACATCAAGCAGCTTGAGATTGAACGCGAGGCAATCAAGCGTGAAGGCGACAAAGAGAAGCTTGCAGAGCTGAACAAGATTATCGGCACACTGCAGGACGATGAACTGAAGATGCGCTCGAAGTGGGTTAGCGAGAAGAATCTCGTCAATAAGATTCAGCAGAACAAGCAAGAGATAGAGCAGCTCAAGTTCGAAGCCGACAAGGCTGAGCGTGAGGGCAACTATGGCAGGGTGGCTGAGATTCGCTATGGCAAGCTGAAGTCGCTCGCTGAGGAGATAGAGCAAATCAAGCAGCAGTTGCACGACGCACAAGGCGGCAGCGGCATGGTGAAGGAGGAAGTGACGAGCGACGACATAGCCGATGTTGTCAGCCGCTGGACAGGCATACCTGTCAGCAAGATGCAGACCTCAGAGCGCACTAAGCTTCTCCGTCTTGAGGAGGAGTTGCACAAGAGGGTTGTGGGACAGGAGGAAGCGATTCGTGCCGTGAGCGATGCCGTGCGCCGCAGCCGTGCTGGTCTTCAGGACCCAAAGCGCCCTATCGGCTCATTCATCTTCCTTGGCACTACGGGCGTGGGCAAGACGGAGCTTGCCAAGGCACTTGCCGACTACCTCTTCGACGTCGAGACTATGATGACTCGCATCGACATGAGCGAGTATCAGGAGAAGTTTAGCGTCACTCGCCTCATCGGTGCGCCTCCGGGATACATCGGTTATGAAGAGGGTGGTCAGCTCACCGAGGCAGTGCGCCGCAAACCATACTCTGTCGTGCTCTTCGACGAGATTGAGAAGGCTCACCCTGATGTGTTCAACACTCTGCTCCAGGTGCTCGACGATGGCCGCCTCACAGACAACAAGGGACGTACGGTCAATTTCAAGAACACCATCATCATCATGACTTCCAACGCTCGACGCGATCAGCTCATGTCAATCTTCCGTCCTGAGTTTCTCAACCGCATCGACGATGTCATCACCTTCCGTCCTCTCGACGAGGCAGAGATCAGGCAGATCGTCCGCATCCAGGTGGACAAGGTCATCCAGATGGTTGCCTCAGGTGGCATAACAATCTCTGTGACCGCCGCTGCCATCGACCTCATAGCACGTGCTGGCTTCGATCCTCAGTTTGGTGCTCGTCCAGTCAAGCGAGCTATCCAAGACAAGCTTCTCAATCCACTCAGCATGAAGCTTATAGCTGGCGAACTCGATCGCGCCAAGGATGTCACTGTAGAGGCAGATGACGATAGCCTCACATTTGTGCAGTAAGAGGATACTCTGCAATACTCTACATACCAATATGCATTTACGAGGATGCGTCACATTGCGTGATGCATCCTCGTCTTATTCTATCACTATTCATTTTCGTTGAATGGCCAGTCCTTGTGGGCAAAGGACTGCAGTCCTTCTTCCGTAAGGACTATAGTCCTGCACCAATAAGGACTATAGTCCTGCGCCTATAAGGACTGAGCAAGACTGCCTCTTGCTTATCACTCCTTGTCCCTGTTGTTCCAAACAAGCCTCATCTCGTACTTGTCGAAAGGCAGATCCTCTGGCAATCCTACACTTACAAGTGCCTTGCGAATGATTTTCTGATCATGTGGCGACAAAGGTAGTTTCCCATTGCGTCTGTCAAAGTATGGATTCCTGCCAAAATGAGTCTTGAGCAACTCGCTGAATTCAGCATACTGCGGCACGAGCATTTTTTGCTGCATCTGCGTGAAGCCTATTGCGTATGCCACTGGTTCATCCGACGCATAGAACTTGCAGGTGCCATCCTCGTTCCTGCATAGTTTCGGATTCACAATAGTAACTTTCTCTCTTGTGTCCATCACAAGCGCGTATGCCTGCTGATGAAGACAACTGCTTGCCTGTGGGCACCCAGTTTCTCCGCACACAGACACATTAACAGGTATGTCTTTCAATGTGAGTTTTATCATATTCTATTAGTTCATTTATGTGAGTTTTCATTTCACTACAAAGATAGTAAATTCTTGTCATATAAATCGTAATTGTGAGAAAAAAGAGAGAATAAATTTGGTGGAAATAATCGTTTTGTGTACTTTTGCATCAGTTTTTCATAAAAAAATAGAGATGACAAGATTCTGCTTTCTACTGGTTGCATTTGCAGTCAATGTAATGGCAAATGCGCAGACTATAAAAGATAATTGGTGGATTGGCGTGGCTAACGATTCCGTGAAGGGAATAGGGCTAAGTTCGGCAAGTGAGTATGTTGGGAGACTCAAGATTGCTCCTGTGAATATTGTCAAGACTGCGGTGATAGATAGCGGTTTTGATGTTGAGCACCCTTTTTTTTCTGGAGGGACTGATGCTGTGGTGTGGGACGATGCGCGCTGGAACTTCCTCGGCAACGATAAGGGAGAGGTGATTGAGAAAGCAGGAACGGAGGCTTTCCGATATTTCAAGGCATTGTACCCTAAGTATAAGAATGTCAGCGCAGAGCAGGCAAAGGATAGTGCTGAGTTTGCTTTCTATCAGGAAGTGAAGAGGGCAGCGCGCATCAATTCATATCTGATGTACGCTGAGTATCAAGCTCAGAGATATAAGAGCATGGTGCGAATGGACTCTGTGGTGAAGGTGCATTATCCTGACAGCACAGCTACGCTGAGCGACTTTATAGCGTTGGAGATAGACACGACTGGGTTAAATACTGATATACAGACTGTGTCAACGGTGCTGATCAAGTATGAGCGTACAACTCCTTGGGCTACTGTGTTCAAGGACATGAAGGATGAGTATGAACTGTCGAGCAAGCGAGTGGCAAGCCTTGAGCGCAATGACGATGATCCACACTTGCTGTTGGGCAACAATCCAGAAGATTTCAGCAATCTGCATTATGGCAACAATATAATAAATGGCACGCCAGATCATGGCACAATGGTGTCGGGTCTTGTAGCCTTCATGAACCAGCAGCTGGGTGTGCAGCCAAGCATCCTGCCTATACGTGCTATCCCTGATGGCGATGAGTACGACCGTGACGTGGCTGCCGCTATTCGCCTGGCTGTGGAACAGGGTGCTAAGGTGGTGAATATGAGTTTCGGCAAAAACTATTCGCCCAACAGAGAAGAAGTGGATAAGGCAATCCAGTTGGCGGCTGACAATGATGTGCTCATCATCAAATCGGCAGGCAATGACAAATCGGATAACGACGTGATGAAGAAATATCCCGCTTCGGTGAGGGTGGACAACACCCACTGGCAGAACATGGTGAGCGTGGCTGCTACAGACAGAGACGGCTCGTTGGCATCGTTCAGCTGCTATGGCAAGAATGCAGTGGATGTGGCAGCACCAGGCGCATACATCACTTCTGCGAAAGCAGGGGGCAGATGGATTACAGCCAATGGCACAAGTTTCTCAGGACCAATCGTGGCAGGCCTTGCTTCTACCATCAGAAGCTACTTCCCAGACCTAACAGCAAGCGAAGTGAGAAACATCCTCATCGCCTCGTCGGATAGTAGCGAGGTGCTCAAAGACAAGTGCATAAGCGGTGGCATCATAAATGCAGAGAGGGCTATGCAGATGGCTTACGAGCAGAGCCGTTATGGTGGCGGTGCGATGATGAGAGCACAGAAAATCGGTTCGGACGCAATATCACGCACTATTCATAATCGCAGCTTGTTCACTGATTGGCTGGATAAGGAAGGCAGATACATACATTATGAACTGGCTGGCGATAATGAGTCGGAGAACGTTCATTATCTGTTCGATACAAAGAAAAAGCAGAAGACTGCCCTGTTTGATAATCAGAAGCTTTGCGAACTCCTCACTCCATTTGCCAAGGAGGATCGCAAGCCATTGAAGGGCAAGGTGTATGTGCAAGAAATGAAGATTGCAAACGGAGGCAAGGACATTCGCTTCACCTACAACGAGAAACGACTTGCCTACAACATAGCTTCTGGCACTCTGGCAGAATGCGATGCCGACGATGTGATGCCGCGCCGCCAGTATGGTGTGTACCCTGACCGCAATCGCTCGTATTCGGCAGACTCTACCTACTATGTCACTTGCTGGGGACACGACCTATATTTATATAATGTGGCGAAAGGCGACTCAGTGCAGCTGTCGAGCGACGGCGAGCATTTCTACTCTTTCTCTGTGGCAGGCTCGGGCAACTACCTTGCAAAGAAAACTGACCGTACGATAAGCGCACCAGCAGGAACATGGGTGGGCAATTCGCATGTCTATGTCATCATGCGTGAGGACAAGCGCAACGTGGAGACAATGACCATCGTGGATAATCTGGCAGAGCGTCCAAAGGCAATTACCTACAAGTTCCCTACGCCAGGCGACTCCATCGTGAGCAAGTTTGAGCTGTACATTCTCGATGCCGACAAGGCAGAGATGAAGAAGCAGGACATTGATGCGTATGAAGATCAGATGCTTGAGGTGCCACGCTTCGGCACGATGACGAAGTCGGGCAACAACGTGTATTTCCTCCGCAAGAGCAGATACCAAGACCAGCTCGACCTCTGCTGCGTGAATGCCGAGGAGAAGCAGATGAAGGTGCTTATTCATGAGGACTGCGCTCCGCACCTCAACGAGCAGCTTTTCAATTTCCATGTTCTCAACAAAGGCAACGACATACTCTGGTGGAGCGAGAGAAACGGCAAGGGCCAGTATTTCCTCTACGACGGCAAGGGTAACCTTCGCAATGCCGTCACTCCAAAGGGCATGGTGGCAGGAAGCATTGAGCACATAGACACTATCGGCAAGCAGTTGTATCTTGCTGGCTATGGATATGAGCGTGACACGCATCCAACATACGTATATCACTATCGCGTGGGAATGAACGGCAAGGGGCTTGTATGCCTCACGCCAGTCAAAGGCAACCACTCCGTGAACTTCAACCCTGCCCACACAGTCCTCATAGACGAATGCTCTGCAATAGATCAGGCTCCTGTTCATCGCATTTACGACAATAAGGGGCATCTGCTTTCGGTGCTTGCCGAGTGCAGCCTCGACTCTGCCCATGCTTTAGGATGGCACGAGCCAAAGGCAGTGAAGGTTACTGCTGCTGATGGCGTGACACCACTGTATGGCGTGGTTTACACCCCATCGTGTATGAGGAGCGACGATAAGTTCCCGATCATCAGCAATCCATATCCTGGCCCTCAGATGGATCAGGTGCCAGAGTACTTCACCATCGACGACAACGGCAATCAGACACTTGCCGAAATGGGATTCGTGGTGATAAACTTCTCCTATCGCGGCAGCAACCCACTGAGAGGCAGAGACTTCTATACTCATGGTTATGGAAATCTTCGCGACTATGCCATCGATGATGACATGGCAACCATTCGTCAGGTGGCAGAGATGATTCCGCAGGCAGACACAACACGCGTGGGCATCTTCGGACATTCGGGCGGCGGATTCATGACCGCCACAGCGCTTATGCTCCACCCAGAGTTCTACAAGGTGGGCGTGGCAGCAAGCGGCAACTACGACAACAATATCTACACCAAGTGGTGGGGCGAAACATTCCACGGCAGAGGCAAGATTCCAACAACCATAGAACTTGCTCCAAACCTGCAGGGCAAACTCCTTCTCATCACAGGCGACAAGGACAACAATGTTCACCCAGCCAACACCATGCGCCTTGCCAATGCGCTGATCAAGGCTAACAAGAAGTTCGACCTATTCATCATGCCTGGCTTCGATCATGGAATGGGTGGCAGATATTACGAGAATCTCATCAGAGACTATTTCATCAAGCATCTAAAATAACAGAAAGATATGAACAGAGCGATAACTCTACTATTCCTCATGCTGTTCACGCTCGCTGCATCGGCACAGAACGACATGGATGTGTCGGGTGTGGTGAAAGCGGACGACGGTTCTGCGCTGCCAGGTGTCAGCATTAGAGTGCGTGGCACGCAGAGAGGCACAAGCACCGACCTGAATGGCGTTTATAGGATAAAAGTTGGCAAAGGCAATGTGCTGGATTTCAGCTTTATCGGTTTCAAACCTCAAAGCGTGACAATTGGTAAAGCTGCAAAAATCAACATCACTCTCCACGAAGACACTCAGCAGATTGAGCAAGTGGTGGTGACGGGCTACACTCAGAGCGACATCCGCAAGACGACAGGCTCTGTGGGAATACTCACGGAGAAAGACCTGAAAGATGCTCCACTGGCTGGCACAGACATGCTCATGCAGGGTAAGCTGGCTGGCGTGAATGTGCAAGCTGTGAGCGGCCGTCCAGGCGAGAGCGCAAAGATTCGCATTCGCGGAACGAGCAGTATCACAGGCAACAATGAGCCTCTATGGGTTGTGGATGGCGTGCCTTTGCAGAAGGACATTCCAAGGATGGGAAGCAGCTATGTTCGCTCTGGCGACTTCAGCACTATCTATGCAAATGGTGTGGCAGGCATCAATCCGCAGGACATCGAGAGCATCACCGTGCTGAAGGATGCTGCCGCTGCTGCTATCTATGGCAGTCAGGCGCAAGCAGGCGTCATCGTCATCACAACGAAGAAGGGCAAGGAGGGCAAGCTGCACATGAGCTACTCAGGTTCGCTGAGCGTGCAGACCAAGCCTTCGCGCGATCCTAACCTCATGAACACAGAAGAGAAGCTTGCCTACGAGCAGAGCATCTGGGATGAGTTCTCTGCCGATGGTTTCGCCAATGGCGGTTGGTACCCACGTGTCGGCATAGTAGGTCAGGTGCGCTCTGGCTACGGACAGTTCAAGGGAATGAGCGTGGCAGAGCAGGATGCTTACCTCGAATCGCTGAAGCAGACCAACACCGACTGGTTTGACGTGCTCTTCCACAACACAGTCTCAACCAATCATCACCTTAGCGCTTCGGGCGGTACAGACCGTCTCACCTATTATGTGAGCGCTGGCATTGGCACAAACAAGGGCATCGTGCATCGCACAGCATCAGATTCCTACAATTTCAGCGCAAAGATTAATGCAAAGCCTTCGGACAAGATAAGCTTCAATGTCCAGGCTGACTACTCATACTTGAAGAGCCTCTCTTCAAGCAACAACTTCGACATGTTCCGCTACGCATACTTTGCCAATCCATACGAAAAGCCTTACAACGATGATGGCTCGTATGCTTCTGACAACACCTTCTACTCAATGCCTCTCGTGAATGGAAGCACAATCCTTCCTCTTCCTCAGAATGGAGTGAACGTGATGCGAGAGATAAATGAGACAACAGGTCTTGCAACAGCAGGAAGCACAACTATCCGCGGCGACGTGACTTGGCGCATCAGCGATCATTTCCGTCTTTTTGGTTTGGCATCTTACACAAACAGCACCGACCTGAGCGACAACGAGGTAGGTCAGTACACCTACACCGCTTGGCTGGATCGCCCGTTCGACTCGCTCATGGCTACGAGCAAGCGCATTTATGGCAACCTCACTCAGTCAAACACCGTGAACCGTGGCTGGCTGGCACGTGCGCAGGCTAACTACTCGCAGACCTTCGACACAAAGCACTATGTGGCATTGGTGTTCGGTACTGAGGTGCGCAACAACTATGCTAAGCAGATGAATGCCAAGCACTACGGCTACGACCCTGTGACAGGCAATCACTCTACGCCATACATCTACGACCGCTTCAATGGCTCATACACATTGTCTGACATGCAGCTCTACCAGAGCATCGTGAATGGCACGGTGTATCAGTTACGCACAGAGAATGCCTTTGCTTCGTTCTATGGCGCAGCAGACTACATATATAATAATAAATATGTGTTCAACGTGACAGGACGCTCTGACGGCAGCAACAACTTTGGTGCAAAAGAGCAGTTCAACATGACTTGGAGTTTGGGAACAGCTTGGAACATTGATGAAGAAGCATTCTTCGAACAGCTCAAGCCAATCATCAGCCGTGCTACGCTTCGCCTCTCATGCGGTTTGACAGGAGGTGTGAACAAGTCGGTTTATCCTGTGCTGATAATGAACTACAGCCAGTCTTATCGCAATAGCGACACCGAGGCGTACAGGACGGGCAGCATTCAGAATGCGCCAAACCCACATCTTCGCTGGGAGCGTACTCAGGACTGGAACGGAAGCCTCGACATGGGATTCCTCGACAATCGCCTCTCGCTCAACCTCAGCTTCTATCGCCGCAAAGGCTATGACCTCGTGACATCAGAGCGAGTTGTGGCAAGCACAGGCTTCACTTCGCAGAGCTACAACACCAGCGAGCAGCTGAACCAGGGTGTGGAGGCAATGCTTGGCGCGACTATCATTCGCAGTCAGGATTGGTCGTGGAGCGTGAGCGGCAATGTGGCATATAATCAAAACAAGCTGACGAAATATAAGTCTGTGTCAGGCTCTGCCCTCGGAGACATCTACGTTGGATATCCTCTTGGCAAGATATTCACAGGCAAGTGTACAGGCATTGATCCTGCTACAGGCATGTATGGCTTTGAGCTTCGTCCTGATGCCGATCCTTCTTTGCCAGAGGGTTCATACAAAAACTACCTCTTCTATCTTGGCACAAGCAATTATCCTTGGACTGGCGGCATTTCCACCAACCTCCGCTGGAAGCAACTCTCGTTCAGCGTGAGCAGCTCGTTCTCTATTGGAGCTAAGTTGCAGAATATCATACGTCCGCATAGCAGTTATAATGAGCTCTTTCACAAGACAACGAACAATATCCCTACTGCATGGAATGACCTATACATGGCTCACCTCAACGTGAGCAAGGATGCGGCACATCGCTGGACACCAGACAATCCAGTCACAGATGGCTATCCACGCCTGATTGATGCCTACGGCAAGACATTGGACATAAATAGCTCTCAGTACTATACTTCTACCATCACTATGGGAGCATTCTATGAGAGCGGTTCGTACTGGAAGATAAACTCGGCTACGCTCATGTATTCATTCGACGATCGTGTGCTCCGCAAGCTTGGCGTGACATCGCTTGGCGTGAACTTCACAGCAAACAATCTCTGGACAATAACCAACTACAAGGGATTCAGTCCTGAGACTCCAGGTGCAACATATCCGCTTTCGCGAGCTTTCACAATGGGTGTGAATGTAGGATTTTAAGCCCCATCCCAACCTCCCCGAGGGGAGGAGCGAGAATGTGATACAATAAAATAAATAATGTACAAATAGTTTCGAATGTGTTACGTAAACGAATATATATGAAAAAGATAATAACTTATGCAAGTGTGCTGATGGCAGTGGTGTTCACTTCCTGCACCGACTTCCTCGACATCAAGCCTTACGGAAAGACCATACCGCAGTCTGCAGAAGAGTTCTCGGCACTTCTTCACTCCACATGCATGCTACTTGACGAGGGCGGCGACTATGCGCTGATATGCAACAGCGCTATGGCACTCACTTTCGAGGAGATTTCCGTCAACATGGAGACCTGCCTCACGGAGTACCCTGC
>JAZRYI010000044.1:0-54093 GCA_045600665.1 Bacteroidaceae bacterium | reverse complement strand
CCCTTGATGATGCATTTTTCGATGACACGATGACAAATTGACAAAATGACAAAATGACAAGTTGACAAATATAATTTCTTGTATTATTTGAGCGAAGCGACTCGCAATGAGTGTTTATATAATATAATATATAATATTATAATATATATATAATATATAATGGGATTTTTTTTGCAAAAGTCAATTTGTCAATTTGTCAATTTGTCATTTTGTCATTTTTGGGGAATTGGTGGCGCTGAACGGATGGGGAGGAAGAAGCGCGTGGGGTGGATGAAGATGGTGTGTTTTTTGGAATTTGATAAGTAGAGATTACAAAATAGGGGGTAAAATTCCTAAATTTATATATTTTAGCGATTTTGTTAAGCACTTTGTGCTTAAATTTGCTTATTACGCGATAATGGGCTAACTTTGCATGGCAATTGCAAAGCACAAGTAGGATGGCGGAAACTCGCATAGGTTCGACCGTTGGCGGGCAAGAGGTTCGACCGTTGGCGAGAAAGAGGATTGACCGTTGGCGAGAAAAGGGTTGACCGTTGGCGAGTAAGAGGATGAGTGTTCTTGTTCGTGTGGCTTTCTTTTTTTTGATGCTTATTGCGAAATTTAGGGAGATTAGGAAAGATGTGGTAAATTTGCAGAAAAATTATACGGATTATGAAAATTGCATTATTGGTGGTAGGTAAGACAGTGAATAAGCATTTCGTGGAGCTGATTGACGATTATGCTGGGAGATTGAAGCACTATGTGGGCTTTGAGCTGCAGGTGATTCCAGATCTGAAGAATACGAAGAACTTGAGCGAGAGTCAGCAGAAGCAGATGGAGGGAGAGATGATTCTGAAGGCGGTGCAGCCTGGGGATGTGGTGGTGCTGCTGGATGAGCATGGGAAGGAGTTCAGGAGCATTGAGCTGTCGAAGTGGATGGAGCAGAAAATGCAGGTGGTGAGCAAGAGGCTGGTGTTTGTGATCGGCGGACCGTATGGGTTCTCGGACGATGTGTATGCTGCGGCGAGGGAGAAATTGTCGCTTTCGAAGATGACTTTTTCTCATCAGATGATAAGGCTGATTTTTGTGGAGCAGTTGTATCGAGCAATGACGATAATGAGAGGTGAGCCGTATCATCACGAATAAATACATTTAAAAATGTGTTAATTTTTTGATTTTTGAAGAAATAATTACTATCTTTGCACGATTTTTCTACAAATTTGTATGAGACAATTAAAGATTACCAAGAGTATCACGAACCGTGAAAGTGCTTCACTCGACAAGTACCTTCAGGAAATCGGTCGTGAGGAATTAATCACAGTTGAGGAAGAGGTAGAACTCGCTGCAAAGATTCGCAAGGGTGGCAAGGAAGGTCGTTTGGCACTTGAGAAACTGACACGAGCAAACCTCCGTTTCGTTGTGTCTGTGGCAAAACAGTATCAGAACCAGGGACTTAGTCTCCCAGACCTCATCAATGAGGGAAATTTAGGTTTGATTAAGGCTGCAGAGAAGTTTGATGAAACACGAGGATTCAAGTTCATCAGTTATGCCGTATGGTGGATTCGCCAAAGCATTCTTCAGGCACTTGCTGAGCAAAGCCGTATCGTTCGTCTTCCACTCAACCAGGTTGGCTCTCTCAACAAAATTGGTAAGGCTTTCTCAAAGTTTGAGCAGGAAAACGAGCGTCGCCCTTCCCCAGAAGAGCTTGCCGACCAGCTCGACTTGCCTGTGGACAAGGTTGCGGACACCATGAAGGTGAGCGGCAGACACATCAGTGTGGATGCTCCTTTCGTGGAGGGTGAGGACAACAGCTTGCTCGACATCTTGTCAAATCCTGATTCTCCATCGGCAGACAAGACTCTCGTGAATGAGTCTCTCTCGAAGGAGATTGACCGTGCCCTCGACACTCTCAGCGAGAGGGAGAAGGACATCATCAAGATGTTCTTCGGCATCGGTGAGCAGGAGAAGACTCTGGAGGAGATAGGCGACAGATTCAACCTCACTCGCGAGCGTGTGCGCCAGATCAAGGAGAAGGCCATTCGCCGCTTGAGGACAAGTTCGAAGAGCAAATTGCTCAAGACTTACTTGGGATAGACTTTTACCAATCTCATTGAGCCTAAAATCTTTGTGGTATTAAAATTTACTCGAATCATAAAGCGTTTAGGTGACGCTTTATGGTTCGTTTTTTGTTGAAAAAAAAGATTACATCGCATAAATGAAATATCGTATTCTTACATTATTGATGTTGGCAGTCTCTGTGCTTGCTTTTGCTGGCACGAAAGGGAAGAAAGACAAGAATGCCATGCAGAAAGGCACAGGCAAGGTGTATGTGTTTGGCTTCAGCCAGCAGCTGACCGACACTATTGCTTACATCACTGACATACAAGAGATAGATAGCATCGACTTGGACAAGAAGACTATGTTCTTGCCATATCGCTCAGAGTTCAGCCTTCAGCTGAAGGAGTATCTGGAAGGCACGGAGAAGATGCAGAAGCAGACTGCGTGTGTGTTCTTTGCGCCTACTCGCAAGAAGCTGACGAAGGTGCATGGCAAGATGACAAAAAGGTATCTGGAAAATGCAGACGTGAGGCTTGTGCTGATAGATGAGAGCAAATTCAAATTCAAGAATCCTTTTGACATGTTTAATGATAATGAAGAATAGCTGTTTCTACATGATAAAAATAAGAAACATGGTTGTGGCAATGCTTTATGGCGTTGTCGCAACTTGTTTGTTTTCGGCTTGTCATGATGACAACAAAGAGAAGGAACCGCCATACAATCCTGATGAGACGATGGCAGACAGCCGAACCATCCTTGCGTATATGGTGGCAGAGAACAGCCTGAACAGTTTCGTGGAAGAGGACATGAACGAGATGGTGGCAGGAATGGGGAAGGCTAACCTGAAAAAGGGAGATAACCTGGTATTGTTTGTCGATGACATTTCAAAGCCTCGCATCTACCACCTTAATGGCACAGACACAATCACTTCATTGAAGTATTTGACGCCAGAGAAAGTGTATGATGAGGACTTCAATTCTGCTTCTGTCTCGAAATTCGGAATGATTGTGGACTACATGAAAGATAAGTATCCTGCCGAGTCGTACGGCCTCGTGATGTGGTCGCATGCGAGTGGCTGGATTCCGCCTGCAAACAATAGCTCAGAAGCGTCGGGCAAGAGAAAAGCATTTGCCATCGACAATGAGAAAAACAACACGTCCAATACTGGCTATCAGATGGATATTCGCGATATGGCTCGCATGCTTGAGAATAAGTGCTATTTCGATTTCATCTTCTTCGATGCATGTTTCATGCAGACAATCGAGGTTGACTATGAATTGAGAAAGTGCGCTCGCTACATCATTGGTTCTCCTGCCGAGATTCCAGGTCCTGGAGCTGATTATAACACAATGATTCCTGCCATGTTCAAGGCAGAGAACTGGGCTTCTATCATGATCGACACATATTATAATAGATATGTGAATGACTATCTGTATGGAGTTGTCATTTCTGCTGTAGAAACCGCAGGGCTTGAAAACTTTGCAAGCTATATGAAGACTGTGGTAGATAACGACCGCAACTCGTTCATCAATCTGAACACAAGCGACTTGTTCAACTATTTCGATTTTCTCGACAACTTCTATAGTGGCAACATGCCAGATTGCTTTGACATAAAAGGCTTGGCAAAGACTATTCTTCCAGAAGATTCTTATTCGATTTGGCAGACAGAGTTTGACAAGATCATCGTGAATTGCAAGTTCACTCCTACTTGGTATTCTATTTTCGGAGGATTCTTCGGTGGAGGCTCGATTCGTGTTGATGCTGAGCAGTGCGGTGGCGTTTCTATGTTTGTTCCTATCACATGGAGGTATAATCAGTACTACGGTGCAGAACAATACAAAACAATGGTTTTGGACACTCAGTGGGGTAAGTACGTGTGGGAGTATAACAATTAGAACATTAAAATGGGAAAAGAATACTATAGAGTAGGGCGACACATTTATTGTGTTGATTTCTGCGACGATAAGAATACTCGTGAACTGTTGCCTTCGAGCGAGCCTTTCAGACAGAAGGAGGCTCCGGCAGAAGAGACTCCATTGCTCTTCACGCTCACTGTGAATGATGCGTGGCGCCCAAAGACAAAGGGCAAGGAGATAGGTCAGTTCGATTGCGGTGGCAACAATCATGGGGTTTACATACTTGAGGATGGATCATACCAGATTCTTGTGAGCGATGTGTGTAAGCATCAGTGTTGCTTGCTTCAGGCCTTGCCTGACTTCTCGTCGGCTACTGTTTGCTTGAATGGCAATTACTCTATGCGCACCTTCGGCTTGAACAATGCGCTGATGATGATGTATGCCTTTGCTGGCGCTGACAAGAAGACTGTGCTGATGCATGCATCGGTGGTGAGGAAGGATGGGTATGGATACCTTTGCCTTGGCGTGAGCGGTACGGGAAAGAGTACTCATACATCTCTGTGGCTGAAGCACATACCAGAAACAGATCTGATGAACGATGACAATCCTGTGGTGCGTGTGTGCGATGATGGCATCGTGCGTGTGTTTGGTTCTCCGTGGAGCGGCAAGACACCTTGCTATCGTGATGTGGAGGCCCCAATTGGCGGTTTCTTGCAGCTGAAGCAGGCACCATACAACAAGATTTCTCGCCAGACAACGATAGATGGTTTTGCATCCTTGCTGCCTTCATGTTCTGTGATGAAGTGGGATGCTCGCGACTATACCGGCACCTGCGACACTGTGGGTGACATTCTTTCGATGGTGCCAACGTATTTCCTTGAATGCTTGCCAGATGAGGCAGCATGTCAGTTAAGCTACAAAACAATGGCTCATGGAGAAGTTGATGCTTGAGAATAGCGAGTTCATACCTCACCTGATAGAGCTGATTGACAAGGGTCATCTTGTCACTATCAATACAAGAGGCAACAGCATGCGTCCTTTCATTGAGGATTGGCGCGACAAGCTGGTGTTTGGCAAGGCTGAGAATGTGAAGGTGGGCGATGTTATACTTGCTGAGGTCAATCCTGGGTATTATGTTTGTCACCGTATAGAGAAGATAGATGGTGAAAGAGTGGTGATGAGAGGCGATGGCAATGTGCCTAATCCTCGTATCAAGGGTTCGGGCGTGGAGAAGTTCACCAAGAATGAGATTCGTGCCAAGCTGGTGAAGATAGTGAGGCTCGGCAAGACTTACGATACAGACCATTCTCGAGCATGGAGAGTGTATTCTGCCATCTGGCCACATCTGTTGCCTATGCGCAGGTATCTGCTTGCTTTGTACAGGTTGCTGTGGCTAAAGGAATTGCCATCGAGATTTATGAAGAATAATAAATAATAATTTATATTACAGAAGAGATATGAGAGTAAAGAAAGGTTTTGAACTTAGAAAGATTTGCAACGAGAATATAATCATTTCTCACGGTATCGAGAACATCGACTTCTCGAAAGTGATCTCGCTCAATGAGTCTGCTGCTTATCTTTGGCACAAGATTTCAGAGAAGGAGTTTGATGAGAAGGAGATGGTGGATGCTTTGCTGGAAGAGTATGATGTGGACGAAGCTACAGCCTCAGCAGACGTAGCAAACCTTGTGAATATGTGGGTTGAAGCGGGTCTTGTAGAGAAATAAACAGGCATCATGGCTCAAGTGAAGATTCACCCATCGTGGCAACCGCTGCTTCAGCAGGAGTTTGACAAGCCGTATTTCGAGTCGCTGATTCAGTTTGTGAAGCAGGAGTATGCGGCTACGACTTGCTATCCTCCAGGCGCTTTGATTTTCAATGCCTTCAATCAGTGCCCATTTGAGAATGTGAAGGTGGTGCTCATTGGTCAGGATCCTTATCATGAACCAGGGCAGGCTCACGGGCTTTGCTTCTCGGTGAACGACGGAGTGCCTTTCCCTCCATCGCTCAACAACATCTTCAAGGAGATAAGCACTGACCTTGGCAAGGAGATTCCTGCTTCGGGCAACTTGACCAGATGGGCTAACCAAGGCGTGCTGCTTCTCAACGCAACTCTGACCGTAAGGGCTCATCAGGCAGGTTCGCATCAGAAGAGAGGCTGGGAGGAATTTACTGATTCTGTCATCAAGACTATCAGCGACATGAAGCAGAACGTGGTGTTCATTCTCTGGGGCAGCTATGCTCAGAGCAAGGCTCAGCTGATAGATGCCAGCCGACATTGCATCCTGCGCTCTGCTCATCCTTCGCCACTGTCGGCTTACAGGGGCTTCTTTGGCAATCATCATTTCTCGGTGTGCAATGGCTATCTGAAGCAGCATGGGCTTAGCGAGATTGATTGGTAATGAGTGAAAAACTAACAGAATAATAAGCATAGAATTATGAAATACTTTTCTGCATTATTGCTCACGCTTGTGATGAGCATTTCCACTTGCTTCGCTCAGAGCGATTATCGCAAGTCTGTTACAATCTTTGGTGATTCATACTCTACGTTCGAGGGCTATCTCAAGCCTGATACGAATGAGGTGTGGTATTTCAAGGATCATCGCATCAAGGATAATGATGTGGCTACAGTGGAGCAGACATGGTGGCATCAGTTGCTGAAGCGCAAGGGATGGCGCCTGTGTCAGAACAACTCGTACAGCGGCTCGACTATTTCCAATTCGGGCTACCGCAAGGAGGATTACACTCCACGTGCTTTCACTACCCGCATGGATAACCTTGGCGATCCAGACATCATCTTCATTTTCGGTGCTACCAACGACTCTTGGGTTCCATCGCCAATAGGTGAGTATAAATGGGAAAACTGGACGCATGAGGATTGCTACGCTTTCCGTCCTGCTCTGGCTCGTATGCTCGACTACATGACTCGCCGCTACTTGAATGTGGAGCTTTACTTCATCCTCAACAGTGAGCTGTCTGACGCTATCAACGAGTCAACTCTCACAATCTGCAAGCGCTATGGGGTGCCTGTGATTCAGCTGCACGACATAGAGAAGAAGGCTGGTCATCCTTCCATTGCTGGCATGAAGGCTATTGCCGATCAGGTGGATGAGTTTGTGACTAAAGCACAGAAGAAATAAAACGCACGCATGACTTTGGGCTGAACTGTAATGATGAAACGTATATTACTATCTTTCATAATATTATCAATTCACTCTTTTACGCTTCCTCTATGTGCTCAAGTGCGAATGGCATCCGATAGCGTGATGGCAAAGCATCTGCATGCCAGGGGCGTGCCAATAACTGACGGCAATTCGGTACAGTTGCTGACGAATGGTCATCTGAAGTTTGAGGACTTGTTTGAGGAAGTGAGGAAAGCGAAGAGCTTCATTCATCTGGAGTATTTCAATTTCCGCAACGACTCCATTGCAGGATGCCTTTTCTCTCTTCTTGCCGAGAAAGCAAAGGAGGGCGTAGAGGTTAGGGCACTGTATGATGCTTTTGGCAATTCGTCGAACAACAGGCCTATCAAGAGCGCCATGCACGATAGTATTCGTTCGCTTGGCATAGATCTGGTGATGTTCGATCCCATCAAGTTTCCTTTCGTCAATCACATCATTCCTCGTGATCATAGGAAGGTGGTTGTGATAGATGGCAAGGTGGGTTATACTGGTGGCATGAATGTGGCTGACTACTACATCGATGGCATACCTGAGATAGGCGATTGGCACGATATGCACATGCATGTTGAGGGCCCTGCTGTGAATGAGCTGAACAGGGTGTTCGCCAAGATGTGGCAGTTTACTACAGGAGAGATTCTCGATGGAGAGAAATATTTTCCTAAGCCAGAGATGTCTCTGGACAATCAGCGTGTGGCTGTCGTGGATCGCCATGCAGGAGAGACTCCCGACGCCATTCGCGACCTTTTCGTCACTATGCTCAATAGTGCGCAGCATAAGGTTATGCTCATAAATCCATACTTTGTGCCTACGCACAGAGTGCGAAAGGCACTGAAGCAAGCTGTTGATCGTGGCGTGGATGTTCAGATACTTCTTTCTGCAAAGAGCGACATTCCTCTCACTCCTGAGGCTTGCCATTATGTGGGCAACAATCTTGCTAAGCGAGGTGCGAAGGTGTATCTGTATCATGGCGGCTTTCATCACACTAAGATCATGATGGTGGATGACCTATACTGCACGGTTGGATCGAGCAATATGGATGCTCGTTCTTTGCGATGCGACTATGAAATCAATACTGTCATCTTCAGCCGCAAGACTACGGAAGAACTGACCGATCTGTTCAACTATCAGCTGGAGTCTTCTACTCTGATTGAGAAGGGGTATTGGAGAACTCGTTCGCTCGGCAAGCAGTTTGTCGGATGGTTTGGCAATCTCCTCACTCCTGTTTTGTAAAAACACAATAAGAACAATATGAAAAGACTAATAATTGCTTTATTTATACTCTTCACCTGCTCGTCACTCTCTATGGCTGCCAACGCAGAGAATCCGAAGAGAGAGTTTCGTGGTGCATGGATTCAGTGTGTCAATGGTCAGTATTTAGGCAAATCGCCTCAACTGTTGAGAGAGATGCTTTCGTCGCAGCTTGATGTTCTTCAGCAGGCTGGCATCAACGCCATTCTTTTCCAGGTGCGTGCTGAGGGTGATGCTCTATACAAGTCGTCATACGAACCTTGGAGCCGCTATCTGACAGGCACTCAAGGTGTTGCTCCTTCTGACGGATGGGATCCTTTGGCTTGGATGGTGGAGGAATGTCACAACCGACAGATGGAATGCCATGCCTGGATTAATCCTTACAGAGCAAAGACGAAGGGTACGAAGGAGCTTGCATCGAATCATGCGGCTGTGAAGCATCCTGAGAGAGTGTTTGAGTATGACGAGCTGTATATCTTCAATCCTGCAATTCCAGAGAATCGTGTTTATACTTGCATGATTGTGGAAGACATTCTGCAGCACTATGATGTGGATGGCATTCACATTGATGATTACTTCTATCCTTATCCAGTGCCAGGTGTGGAGTTGCCTGATGCTGAATTCTTCAATAAGGATCCTCGCGGTTTCAAGAACATTGAAGACTGGCGTCGCGACAATGTGAATCTTCTTATTCGCGACCTTCACAATATTGTGAGAATAACAAAGCCTTGGGCTAAGTTTGGCGTTTCTCCTTTCGGCATTTATCGCAATAGCACGTCTGGTGAGAATACGAAAGAGGGTAGCGCAACTAATGGCACTCAGAACTACTCAGACCTCTATGCTGACATCGTGCATTGGACAAAGGAAGGCTGGGTGGATTATAATATCCCGCAGGTGTATTGGAACTTTGGTACAAAGGCTGCTGACTATGAAGTGCTGCTGCATTGGTGGAACGACTATTGCGGTCAGCGTCCTCTGTATATAGGTCAGGATGTGGAGAGAACTGTGAAGGAGGCGGATCCTAAGAATCCGCAGTCGCATCAGATGTTTGCGAAGTATAATCTTCAGCGTTCGCTTCCTAATATTCAAGGCAGCTGCCAGTGGTACGCAGCTGCTGTTGTGAACAATCCTGGCAACTATCGCACCGTGCTTGAGAAGCAATACCATTCCACACCAGCTCTTCAGCCTCTCATGCCTTTCATAGACAAGAAAGCTCCAGGCAAGCCAAAGAGCGTGAAGGTAAAGCAATTCCCTGATTCTGCGAATATCGCATGGAAGGCTCCAAAAGCGAAGTCAGAGATGGATAAGGCTATTCTCTATGTTGTTTACAAGTTTGACAAAGGTGAGAAGGTGAATCTGAATTCAAGTTCTCATATTGCTGCCATCACTCGCGGCACAAGTTATGAGATAGGAAATGCACAGAAAGGCACAACCTACGTCGTCACAGCTCTTGATAGACTGCACAATGAATCAAAGCAAGTGAAAGTGGTGATAAAGAAGTGATTTGAGACAATGTAGATATTTTTACATAACGCATAAAGAGGATGCAAGCTTGCTGTGAGCTTTGCATCCTCTTTATATGTTGTATTCGCTTGGCGAATGATAAGTGTCTATCTTTGTTGTCGAATCGTTTGCGTTGATTCTGTTATCGAATCTCAATAGCCAGATTCGTGCTTGATGTAGATGTGTTGCCGTATTGAGCATTGAGGTTTACGAACACGTTCTGTCCTCTGCGAGCTTTCTTGCAACTTACTCTGCCTGTGTAGCGAATGCGCTGACCAGGTAGGAGAGTGGTGGTCAGGGAAGGAGAACGGAAGAAGTCTTTGCTGTTGCTGACGTTGAGGTAGATGACAACGTCGCGTATAGGAGTGCTGGTGTTGTTGGTGATGAATCCCTCAATCTCGCATACCTCACCCTTTGAGAAATAGCCATCGCCATCGGCATCCATGTAGGTGAGCTCGGAGATGGTGAGTTGACCATTGTGACCAGTGGCTGAGATGCTGTTGTCGCTGTAGTCGCCATTGGAATATGCGCCTCCTCCTGTCTGGTAATCCGAGCTGCTGTAGTCTGATGTTCTGCTTGTGCGTCTCTCATCGTAGCCTTTATGCTCGTTCTTCTCGATGTGCGATGCGATGCCTACGCCTAATGCTGCTCCTACTCCCATGCCTATGATGCTGCCAAGAGCAGCGTTGTGACCACGGAAGTGGCCTCGGCCTGATACAAAACCAATAGCTTCGCCTACGCGGCTTCCAATCATTGCGCCTGTAGCGCCGCTTGCTGCTTGGTAAGAGCTTGCGCAGCTGCTTGCCAGAATTGCACCAGCCAATGCTAATGCCCCAATTTTTACCTGTTTCATAACTGTTCAGTTTATTATTTTGATTGTCCTAAAAAGTCATCGATGAGTTGTCGTGCAATTGACATCTTGTCGGGTATTGGAGGAAGGTTGTCTTTGTTGAACCATCCTGCACGGTTCAGCTCTTCTTCCTGTAGTTTGAGTTCGCCGCTGACGTAATCGGCTGTGAAGCCTATCATTATGCCGCAAGGGTATGGCCACGACTGGCTGCCGAAGTACTTGATGTTGGCGATTTTGAGATTCACTTCTTCCATCACTTCACGCTCCACGCATTGCTCCAGTGTCTCTCCAGTCTCAACGAATCCTGCCACAAGTCCATACATCTCGCTGCGGCGGAACGTCTTGGCATTGACGAGCAGAATCTTGTCGTCTCGCTTGATGCGGACAATGATTGCTGGGCTCACCTGTGGCCATACTTCTTTTCCGCAGTTTGTGCATGTCTTGCTGATTACGGTGCTGCGTTTCATTGGCGCACCGCAAACTCCGCAGAATTTTGTGTTGCTGTCCCAATAAAGCAACTCGCTGGCTTTGCTTGCCATGTCGTACATAGTCCTGCTCAGCACATTCCACGATTCCCGCAGGCCAATGGTTTCAAGACCATTCATGTCTGCAGGTGGCACTTCAAGCTTGTATGCCTGGCACGGGTGTCCGTCCAGCTCTGGCAATTCCATCTTTGTCGTCCATTCCTTGAGCGGAGTGGGAGGCTGAGAGCTGAGTGGCACAGAGCACCCTTCTTCTGCACGCTTTACGAGAAGGCTGTTGCTGATGAATACGAACCAGTATGTTTTCTTGTCTTGCATTCTGTGAAATAATATTTACGAGTCAAAATTACTCACTTTTTCTGATATAGCTATTAAAAACATTATTTAAAATCCTTAAAAAAGTTAAGATACACCATTTTTGTTGTGTTTTAGAACGAAAAGTGCTAAATTTGTACACTAATATTTTATTCTCGCCAATACAAATGAATCGATATATTGCAATAATAACTATAGTATTCTTGGTGCTGCTGAATGCTGTTCCTTCTTTTGCTCAGAAATCGCAGTCAAAGGGTGCGAAGTCGCAGAAGGTGGAGGTTGTTGACGATATTCAGCCCGATCCTGTGGCACGAAAATCAAAACCAGACAGGCATCCAAAAGCATTGGCAATGCCTAAGATAGTTGGCAACTTTGCTGAGGGAGATCATCTGCACGGCATAGATGTCAGTCACTATCAAGGCAACATAAACTGGGATGAAGTTGCTTTGGACAAGAATGCTGGGTATGTGTATCTGAAAGCTACGGAAGGCACATCGATTGTTGATAATACATATAGACGGAATTTCCAGGAATGCAAGCGTGTGGGATTGAAGGTAGGAAGCTACCTTTTCTTCCGCCCTCAGTATTCTGCTCAGTCTCAGTTTGATTTGTTCAAGTCTATTGTTGAAACGAGAGCACAGGATCTGCTGCCGCTTGTCGATGCTGAGTCGATGAGGGGAGCTACTGTAGCTGTGTTTCAGTCACGCCTGATTGAGCTTTGCGAATTGCTGGAGAAGGAATATGGCGTTAGCCCTATGATTTACACAGGTCAGAACTTCTACAACAAATATATTTACGGCAATACAAAACTGAAAGGCTACAAGTTTTTCATTGCCAAATATGATGAAGAGCCGCCTATTCTGGAAGGGGATGATGATTATCTCATGTGGCAGTATTCAGCCAAAGGTCATATTCGCGGAATCCGTGGCAATGTGGATATGAGCCACTTTATGGGCAGGCATTCTTTAAAAGAGATTATTTATAAATGACATACTGATAGCATCCTGCATCGATTGCGCCTTGTCTTTCCACACCGTTCCTGTCCTTGGCGTATTTCTCAGAGTATTTTGGGTCTGCTATTCCTCGTGCCAAACTCAGCGAGTCAAGACGGAAGTCGTATATGTAAGAGTAGGTGTCTAACTGTTTGAAGTTTTTGTATCCATATTTCTCATTGTTTTCGTCTTCTGCGTAGCAATTAGAGAAATACAGCGAGTCGCTGATGTCGGTGTTGATGAATGATGAGTAGAAGTGAAGACGCAATGTGTCGTTCTTCGAGTCAAAGTCGGAGAACACCTCATCGATTCCAGAGCCCGTAATGACGGAGTTGTAGAAATTTGATTGCGCGTTTGCCCAAGCCGACTTCTCCTCTGGCTTTTTCACAATGAAGAGCGCATTGCATATATCTGAATACCAAGGATAGAACTGGGCAAGTGTGCAATGGTAAAACTCTGCTTGTGCGTGAGTCAGAAAGGCACAAAAGCGACCAGCGTTGCTCAGCTGGGAATTTGCTACAAGCGCTTTTGTGTAGCGAATGTTGAGGGCATCGCCTGCCACGTTGTGAATCGTGCTGTTCTGTATTGTCAGCTCTCCTGCGATTGAGTCGCATTCAATGCCAAAACTGCCGCTGTGAATGTCGGCATAATTTATTTCACACCCTTTGCACGTTGGAGCGAGATAGATTCCTCCCCACTGTTTGTCAAGGTGATCGTATGGCAGATATGGGAACATGCGGTCTGTTCTGTCGCCTCTGATCATCACTTCGTTGCCAAGTTCTCCTTCTATTTTCAATGTTCCTCTCACTATCATGTTTGTGGAATTGTGGAAGTACAACTTTGTGCCAGCAGTCAGTGTGAGCGTTGCATTTTCTGCCACCACAAGACTGTCATAGATGAGATAGGGAAGTGTAGCGTCGAGAACTGTGTCTTCGCTAATGATTTTGTGGTGAAACGATATCGCTTTCTGGCCATACGCCTCAAGCGCTACTTTTTGTCTCAGTCCGCTTTCAAGCGTGAATTGTATCTCGTCGCTCTGATGGGATAGTGCTTCCGGCTCATTATCTTTTGGCGTAACTTCTATGAAGATGAAGATGCTGTCTTTGCTCAGAACCTCGATGTCATTGAGCGAGGTTCCGAATTGCCCATCAACATTCATTCTGAAACCCGATTCTCCGCCCGATTGAAGCGCCACGTTGCGCAGCATTACTCCTTTGTCGTTGGGATTATACACAATGAGTCGCTTGGTGGTAGAGCCGACATGGCAGAAAAGTGTGTCGAATGACACTGTATCGCTGCTGAACGTGAGAACTGCACTTTTTGCTGTGGTGAATTCTTCGTTCTCCGAGCAAGACAAGGCAAGTGATGTTAGAATGAGCGTGAAAATGTATGCTGTAAATGCTTTTAGCTTCATAGTTGATAAAATATAAAGGGTAGATACCCGTTTAAATAAAACGAAATATCTACCCTTTTATTGTATGTGGTAAGCAGAATTACTTGCCCTGAAGCATCTCGTGCATGTTAGCTGCAGCCTTACGACCGTCACCCATAGCGAGGATAACTGTAGCACCGCCACGAACGATATCGCCACCAGCGAAGATTGTTGGAATTGATGACTGCATCTTCTCGCTAACTGCGATAGTGTTCTTGCGACCGAGCTCAAGACCTTCGACTGACTTAGGAACGAGTGGGTTTGGAGATACACCTACTGCCACGATAGCCTGATCAATGTCGAGAGTTTCAATCTTGCCCTCAACTGGCACTGGAGAGCGACGACCTGAAGCGTCAGGCTCACCAAGCTCCATAACCTGAAGCTTAACCTGAGTGAGGTTGCCCTTCTCGTCAGCAATGTACTCGATAGGGTTGTGGAGAGTGAGGAACTCAATGCCTTCTTCCTTAGCGTGCTTAACCTCCTCAAGACGAGCTGGCATTTCTGCCTCAGAACGACGGTAAACGATCCATACCTTCTCAGCGCCGAGACGCTTAGCTGTGCGGCATGAGTCCATAGCAGTGTTGCCACCACCTACTACCATCACGTTCTTAGCCTTAACGATAGGAGTGTCAGTTGCTGGGTTAGAAGCGTCCATGAGGTTCACGCGAGTGAGGTACTCGTTTGAAGACATGATGCCTACAGAGTTCTCACCTGGGATGTTCATGAAGTTAGGAAGACCTGCACCAGAAGCCA
The DNA here is from genome assembly GCA_045600665.1 of Bacteroidaceae bacterium. Taxonomy (GTDB): domain Bacteria; phylum Bacteroidota; class Bacteroidia; order Bacteroidales; family Bacteroidaceae; genus Minthosoma. Next base: position 39,443 of record JAZRYI010000044.1, on the reverse strand, counting down.
CGAAGATTGCCTTGTAGCCTTCTGCCTCAAGCTGCTGCATAGTGATTGTCTTGCCTACGATGCAGTCCTTAACGAATGTAACGCCAATCTTCGAGAGGTTCTCGATCTCAACGTCAACGATAGCGTTAGGGAGACGGAACTCAGGAATACCATACTTGGGCACACCGCCAATCTCGTGAAGTGCCTCAAATACAGTCACGTCATAGCCAAGCTTAGCCATGTCGCCAGCGCAAGAAAGACCTGCAGGGCCTGAACCTACGATAGCAACCTTGATGCCATTCTTTGGTGCGCACTCAGGAAGAGCCATCTTGCCAGAGTTGCGCTCGTAGTCAGCAGCGAAGCGCTCGAGGTTGCCGATAGCAACAGCCTTGTGACCGAGCTTGAGGTGCATACACTGGCTCTCGCACTGCTTCTCCTGTGGACATACACGACCACAAACAGCAGGAAGAGCAGAAGTGCTCTTGAGAACCTTAGCAGCATCGAGGAAGTGACCACGCTCAATGCTCTTAACGAATGATGGAATATTGATTGATACTGGGCAACCCTGCATACAAGTTGGGTTTGCGCAGTCGAGACAGCGCTTAGCCTCAGTGAGTGCCTGCTCTACTGTAAGGCCAGTGTTAACTTCCTCAACACGAGTTGTTGCGCGATAAACAGGATCAAGCTCGCCCATAACGCAACGCTCGATTTCGCCACGCTCCTTAGCCTTCATCGAACCCTGAATCTCCTTGCGCCATGCAGAAGAACGGTCAGTGAGCTCAGCAAGTGGAGTCTCGCCATCGCCGGCAACTGGTGCAGCAACAGCCTCTGCCTCCTTCTTTGCACCGCAGCAGCAAGCAGGACCTGCAACGCTTGCCTCAAGCTTCTTCATCTCTTCAATCTCAACTGGCTTGAATGCGCCCATACGCTTGAACATCTCGTCGAAATCAACTTCGTGACCGTCGAACTCAGGACCATCAACGCATACAAACTTAGTCTTGCCACCAACAGTGATACGGCAAGCACCGCACATACCTGTACCGTCAACCATGATTGTGTTGAGAGATACGTCAGTTGGAACATTGTACTTCTTTGTCAAGAGACAGCAGAACTTCATCATGATAGCAGGACCGATAGCGAAGCACTTGTCAACCTTCTCGCGGTTGATAACTTCCTCGATACCAACAGTTACTACACCCTGCTTTCCGTATGAGCCATCATCAGTCATGATGATTACCTCGTCAGAATGCTTGCGAACCTCATCCTCAAGGATGATGAGTTCCTTTGTGCGGCCAGCAAGAACTGAGACAACCTTATTGCCTGCAGCCTTGAGAGCCTTGATGATTGGGAGCATAGGAGCAACACCTACACCACCGCCAGCACAAACTACTGTGCCGAAGTTATCGATGTGAGTTGCCTGACCGAGTGGGCCAACAACGTCTGTAATGTAATCACCTTCATTGAGACTGCAGAGCTTAGTAGAAGAGTAACCTACTGTCTGCACTACGAGTGTAATTGTGCCTGCTTCTGTGTCTGCATCAGCAATTGTGAGTGGCATACGCTCGCCGTTCTCACCCACGCGTACAATGACAAAGTGTCCTGCCTTGCGTGACTTAGCAATCAGCGGTGCTTCAACTACAAGCTTGAAGACCTTCTCGCTGAATTGTTCTTTCTTAACAATCTTGTTCATGTTTTATTTCCGAAAAGTATTATTGGTTGTTTTGTTTTTTAGTCAATCATGTCGAAGCCTGTGTACTTCTGAAGAGCAGCAGGAATCTTGATGCCATTAGCTGTCTGGTTGTTCTCGAGGATAGAGGCAACGATGCGTGGGAGGGCAAGAGCTGAGCCGTTGAGAGTGTGGCAGAGCTGAACCTTCTTGTCAGCATTGCGATAGCGGCACTTGAGGCGGTTTGCCTGATAAGTGTCGAAGTTGCTGACAGAAGAAACCTCGAGCCAGCGGCCCTGTGCCTCAGAGTAAACCTCGAAGTCGTAGCAGATGGCAGAAGTGAAGCTCTGGTCGCCACCGCAAAGACGAAGGATGCGGTATGGGAGTTCAAGCTTCTGGAGGAGACTTTCCACATGCTCAAGCATCTCCTTGTGGCTCTCTGCAGAATGCTCTGGAGTGTCAATGCGCACGATCTCAATCTTAGAGAACTCATGGAGACGGTTCAAACCACGAACGTCCTTGCCGTATGAACCAGCCTCGCGACGGAAACACTGAGTGTAAGCGCAGTTCTTGATTGGGAGCTGCTTCTCGTCGAGGATAACATCGCGATAGATGTTAGTTACAGGCACCTCTGCTGTAGGGATGAGGTAGAGGTCGTCAACCTCGCAGTGGTACATCTGTCCTTCCTTGTCGGGAAGCTGACCTGTGCCGTAGCCAGAAGCAGCATTCACAACTGTTGGAGGCATGATTTCTGTGTAGCCAGCCTTGTTTGCCTCTGCGAGGAAGAAGTTGATGAGTGCGCGCTGAAGCTGAGCACCCTTGCCAACATATACAGGGAAGCCAGCACCAGTAATCTTCACGCCAAGGTCGAAGTCGATGAGGTTGTACTTCTTAGCAAGCTCCCAGTGTGGTTCCTTTGCCTCGCAGTTGTTTGGCACTGTGTCCCAGTTGCCTACAGTGTCGCCTTCCTTGCACTCGCGTAGTGATGACTTCACAACGACATTGTCCTCTGCACATGAGCCTTCAGGCACCTCGTCGTATGGAATATTTGGAATAGTGCAGAGATGAGCAGTAAGCTCCTTCTCAGCCTCAACCTTCTGGTTCTCAAGATCAGCAGCAGTTGCCTTAAGCTTTGCAACCTCAGCCTTAGCAGCCTCTGCCTCTTCCTTCTGACCAGCCTTCATGAGCTGGCCAATCTTGCTCGCATACTGCTTGCTTTCTGCAAGAACCGCATCGAGCTGTGTCTGTGCATCGCGACGAGTCTTGTCGATAGCGATAGCCTTTTCCACAGCTTCCTTAGCACCCTTGAAGTGCTTCTTCTCGAGACCTGCGATAACGCGCTCTGTCTCGTCTATGATAAGTTTGAGTGTAAGCATAATGTTATTTTATACGAATAGAGTGAGCCAAAATTATGAATCCATAGTGGAATAGTTTTGACTCACCCTACACATTATTTATATATTAGTGTTATTCGATGTCTATAAAATAGTCTTACTTAATTAAGAAGACCCAACTCCTTGAACACATCAACGAGGATGGCAACGCAGCGGTCAACCTGTTCCTTTGTGTGAGTTGCCATGAGAGCAACACGGATGAGAGTGTCTTGAGGAGCACATGCTGGTGGAACGACAGAGTTCACGAACACACCCTTGTCGAATGCCATCTTTGTGACCTGGAAAGTCTTGAAAGCATCACGCACATAGAGAGGGATGATTGGGCTCTCTGTGTCGCCAATCTCGAAACCAGCCTGCTTGAACTGCTCAAGAGCATAGTTTGTAATCTTCCAGAGATTCTCCTGGCGCTCTGGCTCTGCCTTGAGGATGTGAAGAGCCTCAAGAGCTGCTGCTGTTGCTGCAGGAGTGTTAGAAGCCGAGAAGATGTATGTGCGACTGTTGTGGCGGAGCCAGTTGATCGTGTCGCTATCAGCAGCAATGAAGCCGCCGATAGAAGCAAGGCTCTTTGAGAATGTACCCATGATGAGGTCAACGTCGCTTGACAAACCGAAGTGGTCGCACACGCCACGTCCATTTCTACCGAACACGCCAAGGCCATGTGCCTCGTCAATCATCACTGTAGCGTTGTACTTTTTCTTGAGTTCAATCATCTCTGGGAGCTTGCAAAGGTCGCCCTCCATAGAGAAGAGACCATCAGCAACGATGAGCTTGATTGCCTCTGGACGATTCTCGTGGCACTTCTTGAGCAATCGCTCAAGGTCAGCCATGTCGTTGTGCTTATAGTGCAAGAACTCAGACATTGAAAGACGACGTCCATCCACGATGGATGCATGATCTCGGTCGTCGCCGAGGATATAGTCATTTCTGCCTGTGAGGCAAGATACTACACCAGAATTCACTGTGAATCCAGTAGAATATACGAGTGCCTCGTCCTTTCCTACGAACTCAGCGAGCTCCTTCTCCAATTGGATGTGAAGGTCGAGTGTGCCATTGAGGAAACGTGATCCTGCACAACCAGTACCGTATTTCTCAATAGCCTTGATTGCTGCATCACAAATTCGCTTGTCATAAGTCAAGCCCATGTAAGAGTTAGAGCCGAACATGAGAACCCTCTGGCCTCCCATAGTCACCTCAGTGTCCTGATGACTGTCAATTTCTCTGAAATAAGGATAGACGCCAGCTTCAATGAATTTCTGTGGCTCTCTATACTTACTCATTCTTTCTTGTAATAAACCCATAGTAAAATTGTGCATTCCAGTGCCTGCGTTTGCATTCCTGCTTACTCACCTCTCGTGAATCCGCGATATGCTTTGCACTGAAAGAGACACTCTATTTGTTTTTGATTCTTTATAATCTTGTTTAATTTTGTTCACAAAACGTTTGCAAAGTTAGTAAAAAATATACTTTTCTATCATATCTTTTTCTAAAAAAATGAAATTGTGGTAAAAAACTCGCTAATAATTTGATTAATTGGCACGAAAAATCGTACTTTTGCAGCACTTTTCTCAATGATGAAAAAATAAAAGCAGTTGAAATCAGCATTTTCACTGATTAGTTATGACAGAGAACAAACGAGTAATATTCATAGTAAATCCGATTTCTGGAACGACAGGTAAGAAGATGGTGTTAAAGCTTATCGAGATGAATCTTGATAAGAAGAAATACGACTATGACATTGTCCAAACAGAGTACGTTGGTCATGCCACCGAGATTGCGCGCAATGCTGCTCAGCGCGGCGTTGATATTGTGTGTGCCATAGGCGGCGATGGCACAGTGAACGAGACGGCATGCGGATTGATCCACACCAACACGGCACTTGCCATCATCCCTCACGGTTCTGGCAATGGGCTTGCACGACATCTTCATATTCCTCTCGATCCGCTCCTCGCTATAAATCTGATAAATAAGGGCAATGTGCTTCCGATGGATTACGGCCTCATCAACAACCGTCCATTCTTCTGTACATGCGGAGTGGGATTTGATGCGTTCATCTCGCAGAAGTTTGCCGAAGCAGGCAAGCGTGGACCTCTTACCTATATGGAGAATGTTCTCAACAACGGTTTGAAATATAACCCAGAGACTTATGATATAGACATCATCGACACTCAGGATGGCGAAGAAGTGCACCGCGAACACAAGGCATTTCTCATCTCGTGCGCCAATGCTTCGCAATATGGCAACAATGCCTATATAGCTCCGATGGCATCCGTGCGCGATGGAGTGATGGATGTGACAATCATCGAGCCATTCACTACCATCGAGGCTCCGCAAATTGCCATCCAGCTTTTTAATGGCACGATAGAGAAGAACTCACGCATCAAGACTTTTAAGTGCGAGAAAGCGATCATCCGTCGTTCAGCAGCAGGAGTGGCTCACTACGATGGTGACCCTATGCAGGCAGACAAAGACATCTATGTTGAACTTGTGCATAATGGATTGAACTGCGTTTGTCCCGACAAAGAAGGAATCCAGAACATGGGAGAAAATATCCAGATGTTTTTTACTGAGCATTTCAAGAATATGTATAACAAGTCGGAGGAAATCATTCAAGAAAACCTTCGCAAGAGTCAGCGAATCACTCGATTGAACAAAGAGATAATTCGCAAGCTCTCTAAGATATAAACGAGCATTTGCCCGAAAAAGATTGTGAGTCTCTTCATAATAGCAAGCTTTTCGATTGTTATTTTCAGAGTCGAAAAGCATGCACATACGAGCCAGGTTCACTTCTCGAAATGTTGGTAGTCTTTCTTCGTTTTCCATGCTCCGCCCCAGCGGAATCCATGTAGGATGAAAAGTTTGTAGCAGAGATCATTCCTGTCAATCATTTGTAAACTTGTATTGTTCTTGTTTATACGATTGTAAGCGTATGATTTACTGTTACTTGGTTCTATTTTGTTGGAACGAAGGTCTATACAAGGATTGACGACCGGATTGATGTCGATCGCAAGGCCTTGGCTGTGCTTGGAAAGGGTGGTGGAACCAGCAACGTGACGGAAGTTAAAGCACGATGTGTTATTTGCCGACATACTTGCTTCATCATTGGCTCCGTACTCGTCAATCAGTACCATGCGCTCAATTCTGTATCCTTTGTCGTACAGCGTGCGGAAAATGTCGAGGACATCCTTAGCAATTGATGCGTTGCAGATAAGTTCGCCAAGCTGAGGCTTGCCGTTTTTGTTGCGATGCAGGATACGCAAATAGCGGAGCGACGAGCGAGGTATGGTGCAGTTGCTTTTGTATGACTTTTGCCAGATGCGGTTGAAAATAGAGTCGGTGATAGGCGTTGATTGAAAGCAATTGTCAATGCCGAATTCACTAATAGATTCTTCTGTCACAACTGCAGTTAGAACCCATTTTTTCAGTATTTCTGAATCGTTCTGAGCGTTGGTGGACATTGGGAGTGTGATTAGTGAGATAGCGGTGATGAAGCACAGCCATAGCTTGCGTGTATGATTTCTGATAGAAGTTTTCATGTTGTCTTTTTATTGCGATGCAAAGGTAGCGATTTGTATTTCATTAATTATTCTTATGTTTCTAAAACTATCCTTTTTTGTTGTTTTTTACACGATAATAGGCATAGTTTATTGTTTTTTTATTAAAATTTTGTTTTTTTTAGTACTATATGCGATTGTGTGAAAAAAAAGTGCTATTTTTGTCCGAGAATATTATTAAAACTTTTACCTTATATGGATAACAAGATTCAAGAACTTGCCGAAAAACTCTTGAAAGAAGGAGTAGAGAAAGGCAATTTGGAGGCAGAGAAGATTATCGCTGCCGCAAACGAGAAGGCTGCTGCCATCATCGCTGAAGCTCATGCTAAGGCTGATGAGATCGCTGCTCAAGCAAAAAAGGATGTGCAGAGCCAGGAAGAGAACATGAAGTCTGAAATCAAGATGTATGCAGCACAGGCTCTCGGTGCTTTGAAGAGCGAGGTTGCTAACGTAGTGGGCAACAAAATCGTAAAAGAGACTGCAAATGGCATTGCTGCCGACAAGTCGTTCATGAATGATTTCGTGCTCAAGCTTGCCGAGAAGTGGGGCGCGGGCGAAGATATCGTCATCTCGACTGCTGATGCTGCAAGCCTCAAGGTTCTCTTTGCAGAGAAGGCAAAAGCCCTTCTTGACAAGAGCGTGAAGATTGAGCAGGTGAACGGCCAGAAGACTCTCTTCACAATCCAGCCAGCTGATGGCGCTTACAAAGTAAACTTCGGAGAAGCAGAATTTGAGGAGTACTTCAAGAACTTCCTCCGCCCACAGCTTGTTGAAATGATCTTTTGATAATTCATAATTCATAATTCATAATTCATAATTAGGGCTGTGCGATGCGTGGCAAGTAATAGTTATGAGGACTGAGTTTTGGAATATGATTTTGCAAAAGAAAACAAACGTATTAAAAAATATATCAAATATCATAATCTCTGATTTGATAGTTCATTGTCCAGCATGGCAATTATGAATTATGAATTATGAATTATGAATTAACAAAAGGATGGCAAATTATTATTGTTTAATGGCAGGTTTGCCTGACATCAAGCTTGAAGATTCTAAGCTTGCGGTCAGCATTCCAGAGATGAGGGAGCAGATGGATTCCAACTTGTCTGATGCAGACAAGAAGGTGATCTTCTATTTCTTCCTCAAGAATGACTGTCTCAATCTTGCTAAGCTTCTGGAGAACCCAGAGGCTAAGATAGATGAGAACTGCAATCTCTCCATGGAACAGTATGTCGATTTGATGACTTCAGCAAGGGAAATGAACTTCAACGTTCACCGTTACCCTGCGTTCATGTCTATCTTCGCTCGCGAATATCAATACAATAAGGATAAAGAGGGCTATTTCCCAGAAGACGACATCTTGAGCAAGTTCTATGAATATGCTATAGAGACTTGCCCTAACAAGATGGTTCGCCAGTGGTATAAGCTCAACTACGATGTCACAAACATCCTCACAGCCTTGCTTGCTCGCAAGATTGGATGGAACGTGGCAGATTATATTCAGGGCGATAACATAGTGACAGAGATGATTCTCAACAACAATACAAAGGACTTCGACCTCACGGCAGAATACGACTATGTGGTTGACCTCATGAAGATTGTTGATTGTGAAGACCCTGTGGAGAAAGAGAAGAAGATTGATGCGCTCAAATGGCTTTGGCTTGACGACCAGACATTCTTCAACATCTTCTCTATCGATGCGGTGTTTGCTTATCTCTGCAAGCTCGACATGCTCAACCGTTGGGAGAAACTCGACGTAGAGAAGGGACAAGAGACCTTCCGCCAGATTATTGAGAATCTGCGTGGCGAGGCTCGTGTGCCAGAAGAGTTTTTGTAATTCATAATTCATAATTCATAATTCATAATTAGGCTGGCGCGATGAGTGCATGTGATAGTTATGAGGATTGAGTTTTGGAATATGACGTTACGATAAATAAAGAATAAATAAGAACAATATAAATGTCATAATCGTAATTTGTGATGATTAGTTTCCATCTGAGGGGATAATAGATAACATGCCTATCCAGCATGGCAATTATGAATTATGAATTATGAATTATGAATTAATTAAGACTATGACTAAAGGTACGGTAAGTGGCGTTATTGCCAACATGGTGACTCTCTGCGTTGACGGTCCTGTGAAGCAGGGTGAAATCTGCTACATCGAGACAGGTGGCGACCGTTTGATGAGTGAGGTCATTAAGGTTGTGGGCAGTGACGTTTATGTTCAGGTGTTTGAGTCAACACGTGGACTTAAGGTTGGTGCTCCAGCCGAATTTACAGGACACATGCTCGAGGTTCAGCTTGGCCCTGGCATGTTGTCTAAGAACTATGATGGTCTTCAGAACGACCTCGACAAGATGGATGGTGTGTTCTTGAAGCGTGGTCAATATACTGATCCTCTCGATGCCGATCGTGTGTGGGATTTCACTCCTATCGCAAAGGTTGGCGACGTGGTAGAGGGTTCTGCTTGGCTCGGTGAGGTTATCGAGAACTCGCAGAAACTCAAGATTATGGCTCCATTCCAGATGGAAGGCAAGGCAACAGTGAAGAGTGTTGCCAAGGCAGGTAAATATAAGATTCATGACGTGATGGCTGTTCTCGAGACAGAGAAGGGCGAAGAAATAAAGGTTGACATGGTTCAGCACTGGCCTGTTAAGTTTGCCATGACAAACTACAAGCAGAAGCCACGTCCATTCAAGCTCCTCGAGACAGGCGTTCGCACAATCGATACATTCAACCCAATCGTTGAGGGTGGTACAGGCTTCATCCCTGGTCCATTCGGTACAGGTAAGACTGTGCTCCAGCACGCTATCTCTAAGCAGGCAGAGGCAGACATCGTAATCATCGCAGCCTGCGGTGAACGTGCAAACGAGGTTGTGGAAATCTTCACAGAGTTCCCTGAGCTCGACGACCCACACACAGGTCGCAAGCTGATGGAGCGTACTATAATCATCGCCAACACATCTAACATGCCTGTTGCTGCTCGTGAGGCTTCGGTTTACACAGCAATGACAATGGCAGAGTACTATCGTTCGATGGGTCTCCGCGTTCTCCTCATGGCGGACTCTACTTCTCGTTGGGCACAGGCTCTTCGTGAGATGTCAAACCGTATGGAGGAGTTGCCTGGACCTGATGCGTTCCCAATGGACCTCGGTGCCCTCATCTCTAACTTCTATGGTCGTGCAGGCTACGTTTACCTCAACAATGGCGAGGTTGGCTCTATCACATTCCTTGGCACAGTATCTCCAGCCGGTGGTAACTTGAAGGAGCCAGTGACTGAGAACACAAAGAAGGTTGCTCGCTGCTTCTATGGTCTTGAACAAGATCGTGCCGACAAGAAGCGCTATCCAGCCGTTAACCCAATCGACTCATACTCTAAGTATCTTGAGTATCCAGAGTTCGCTGAATATATTGCAAACAACATCAACGACCAGTGGATTCCAAAGGTACTCGCATTGAAGACTCGTATGCAGCGTGGTAAGGAAATCGCAGAGCAGATCAACATCCTCGGTGATGATGGTGTGCCTGTAGATTACCACATCGTGTTCTGGAAGTCGGAGGTTATCGACTACGTTATCCTTCAGCAGGACGCATTCGATGAGGTCGATGCAGTAACAAGCCTTGCACGTCAGGAGGAGATTCTCAACCTCGTTACTGACATTTGCGAGAAGGAGTTCTCGTTCGACAACTTCCTCGACTGCGTAAGCTTCTTCCGTAAGCTCATCAACGTCTGCAAGCAGATGAACTATTCTGTTTACAAGTCAGATGACTACAACAACTATGTTGAACAAGTCCGAGAGTTAATTCATAATTCATAATTCATAATTCATAATTTTGTCCGTCAATGGCATTTATGATAAATGAAATGAATTGAGTCAAACTTTATTAAAACATAATTTATCGTTCTTTTTCATACATCAGCAATAGTGGTCGCGAATCAACTTCACACCGCATGGCAATTATGAATTATGAATTATGAATTATGAATTATAAAAAATGGCAACAGCATTCCAAAAAGTATATACAAAGATTAGCCAGATTACAAAGGCTACTTGCTCCCTCAAGGCAAAGGGAGTAGGCTATGATGAGCTCGCTACAATCAATGGCAAGCTTGCTCAGGTTGTGAAGATTGCTGGCGACGACGTCACTCTTCAGGTGTTTGAGGGTACAGGTGGCATTCCTACAAATGCAGAGGTTGTGTTCCTTGGCAAGTCACCATCGCTCAAGGTGGGCGACCAGCTTGCAGGACGTTTCTTCAATGCATACGGCAACCCTATCGATGGCGGTCCAGAGATTGAAGGCAAGGAAGTTGAGATTGGTGGTCCTTCGGTGAACCCAGTTCGCCGTAAGCAGCCATCTGAGCTCATCGCAACAGGCATCGCAGGTATCGACCTCAACAACACACTCGTGTCAGGTCAGAAGATTCCATTCTTCGCCGACCCTGACCAGCCATTCAACGAGGTAATGGCAATGGTTGCTCTCCGTGCAAAGGTTGACAAGATCATCCTCGGCGGTATGGGTATGACAAACGACGACTACTATTTCTTCCGCAACACATTCTCAAATGCAGGTGCTCTCGACCGCATCATTGCGTTCATGAACACAACTGAGGACCCAGCTGTAGAACGACTCCTTGTTCCAGATATGGCTCTTACTGCTGCTGAATACTTTGCTGTAGAAAAGCACGAGCAAGTACTTGTACTTCTTACAGATATGACTTCATACGCTGACTCGCTCTCTATCGTGTCAAACCGTATGGACCAGATTCCTTCTAAGGACTCTATGCCAGGTTCGCTCTATTCTGACCTCGCTAAGATCTACGAGAAGGCAGTACAGTTCCCAGAGAACGTAGGCGGCGGTTCAATCACTATCATCGCCGTGACAACACTCTCAGGTGGCGATATCACTCATGCCGTTCCAGATAACACAGGTTACATCACCGAGGGTCAGCTCTTCCTCCGTCGTGACTCTGATGTCGGCAAGGTCATCGTTGACCCATTCCGCTCACTCTCACGTCTGAAGCAGCTCGTTGCTGGTAAGAAGACTCGTAAGGACCACTCGCAGGTAATGAATGCCGCTATCCGTCTCTATGACGATACTGCAAATGCAAAGACAAAGCTCGCGAACGGTTTCGACCTCACCGACTACGACGAGCGCTGCCTCAAGTTCGCTAAGGACTACGCAGGCAAGCTTCTTGCCATCGACGTCAACCTCGACACAGAGGAGATGCTCGACGTGACATGGTCACTCTTCGTTAAGTACTTCTCTATCGAGGAGGTTAACATTAAGAAAGAGTTTACTGATATCTATTGGAAGTAGAGTTAATACATAATTCATAATTCATAATTCATAATTAGGCTGCGCGATGAAAGATAAGGACGATAATGTCATATTAGTTAAAAGCAAAGCTTTTGCTATTAGGTGCATACGTCTGTATCAATATTTAACAGAACAGAAGCGTGAATATGTGATGTCGAAACAGCTTTTGCGTTGTGGGACAAGCATAGGGGCCAATGTTAAAGAAGGATTGCGTGGTCAGAGTAAAGCTGATTTTGGAGCCAAATTGAATATTTCGCTCAAGGAGGCAAGTGAATGTGAATATTGGATTGAATTACTTCACGAAACGGACTACTTGTCAGACAAAGAGTGCGAAAGCATTCTTGAAGACTGTGTCGAGATAATAAAATTATTAACCTCTATTGTAAAATCAACATTCAATAATGATTAGTTCGTTTATTGTCATGAACAGAATGGCATGCATTATTTCATTCCGTATGGCAATTATGAATTATGAATTATGAATTATGAATTATGATAAAGTTTCAATATAACAAAACATCGCTTCAGCAGCTTGAGAAGAACCTGAAGATGCGTCAGCGCACCTTGCCTATCATCAAGAGCAAGGAAACGGCGTTGCGCCTTGAGGTGAAGAAATGCAAGGAAGAGGCTGATGAGTTGGATAAGAAACTGCAGAGTCAGATTGGTGGCTACGAATCCATGTACGCACTTTGGGGAGAGTTTGACACTTCCCTCGTGGCGCTCAAGGATGTAGAGCTCGATGTCAAGAAGATAGCAGGCGTTCGCGTGCCTGTACTAAAAAACATAGAGCTCGAAGTGAAGCCTTTCGGATTGTTTAGTTCGCCTAAGTGGTACTTCGACGGAATAAACCTCCTGCAGGGACTTGCCAAGACAGCCGTAGAACGAGAGTTCGTCATTGCAAAGCTTCATCTTCTCGACCACGCGCGAAAGAAGACCACTCAGAAGGTAAACCTCTTCGAGAAGGTACAGATTCCTGGTTTCCAGGAGGCAGTGCGTAAAATCAAGCGATTCATGGAAGACGAAGAGAACCTCTCAAAGTCTTCACAGAAGATTCTGAAGTCACTTCAGGAGAAAAGGGCAAAGCAGGAAGCTGAAACTGCAATGCCAGCAGGAAAGGAGGTTGAGGAAGCCGTATGATACAGAAAATGAAGAAACTCATATTCCTTGTCACAAGCAAGGAGTACGATAAGTTTATCACCGACATACGCAACCTGGGCGTGCTCCACATCGATGATCTGCAGAATGGTGCCACAACGCCAGAATTGCAGGCATCCATCGATCTTGCCCAGCGCTACAAGTCTGCCCTTACCGCTCTCGACTATGCTGTAGGTGCATACGAGACCGACAAGTCATATCAGCCAGAAGCAGCCTCTGTCGAGAAAGGTCATCAGATGATGGAACTCATAGAAGACAAGGTTGCAGAGGAGAACAGCGTTCGTCATGCAATAGACGATGCCGTTGCTGCCATCGATAAGCTTGAGCCTTGGGGCGAGTTCCAGTGGTCAACCATCCATCAGCTTGCTTCTCAGGGGCAGAAGATGTTCTTCTTCTCTTGTCCTAACAAGCTCTTCAAACAAGAGTGGTCGGAGAAGTATTTTGCAACACCAATCAACGAGGTGAACAAGAAGATCTATTTTGTAGCCTTCGCTGACGAATTGCCTGACATCACAGCCGAAAGCCTTGAGCTTCCTGCCGAGTCGCTTTCTTCATACACAAAAAAGAAGAATGAGCTCGAACTTCAGCTCAAGGAGATTCATGACGACCTTCTCCGCATCAACACAGTCTATCGCGACAGCATCCTCTCTGCACAGCTCGCCAACGAGAACGATATTCAACTCTCGCGTGTGCAACTCAGCAGCGAATCAATAGCAGGCGATGCTGTTAAGCTTATGCAGGGCTGGTGCCTGGCAGAAAAGGAACAGTCTGTGGTTGAATACCTTGACAAAAACAAGATATTCTACGAGATCTCTGATCCTGACTTTGAGGACAATGTGCCAATCCAGATCAAGAACGATGCTTTCAGCTCGCTCTTTGAGCCTATCTTGCGCATGTACTCATTGCCAAACTATCACGACATCGACCCTCTTCCACTCTTTGCCCCATTCTTCATGCTGTTCTTCGGCTTGTGCATGGGCGATGCAGGCTATGGTCTTCTCATTGCTGGTGCCGGCATCGGTATCATGAGCGCAAAGCCAGCCCTGAAGAAGTATGGAATGCTCGGTCTCCTGCTCGGCATTATGACAATCATCTGCGGCAGCATCACAGGTACATTCTTTGGAATCGACCTCGCCACAGTGGATTGGGAATGGATAAAGCCTATCCAGCCATTCTTTGTCAACGATAGCATGAAGGAACACTTCTTCGGCTATTCGCCTATGATGGTCATCTCTGTCATCATCGGTCTTGTGCAGGTGCTCATCGGCATGACGATGGCAGGCATGAAAGCTGTGAAGAATTATGGCTTCATCTATGGCGTGGGCAAGTTCTCATGGGTATCAGCACTTCTCTCTGCCGTGATCCTCTTCGGCTTGCCAATGTTCGGTGTAGAGCTTCCAATAGCTGTACAGTACGTACTCTATGCACTCATAGCTGTGTCAGCCGTAGGCATCTATTTCCTCAACAATCCAGCAGCCTACAAGAAGAATGCAGTCCTTGCGCCACTCAGTAACCTCGGTGGAGGACTCTGGGCAACCTATGGAATGTCAACAGGTCTCCTTGGCGACCTTCTTTCATACATCCGTCTCTTCGCTCTTGGTCTCACTGGCGGCGTACTCGGCTCTGTATTCAATACATTGGCAATGGACATGAGTCCGCAGATACCTGTCGTCCACGAGCTTGTGATGCTCATCATCCTTCTCCTCGGCCATGGCATCAACTTCGGTCTCTGTATGATTTCCTCGTTCGTTCACCCTATGCGACTTACATTTGTGGAGTACTTCAAGAATGCTGAGTTCGATGGTGGAGGCAAGGAGTTCATGCCATTCAAGATCAAGACAAACAAATAAACACCCCCGACTCCTTCTATGCCTATATAGCCCTTCTCATGGGTGGCAGAAGTGTGGTCACTATATTAATAACAAACAAAAAACAAAGTTAAACAACTATGACACCAATTCTTTTGGCTTACGTCGGCATTGCACTCGCAGTAGCATTGTCAGGCATTGGCTCCGCTTACGGAGTAACAATTTGTGGTAACGCAGCTATCGGCGCTTACAAGAAGAACCCATCAGCATCAGGTTCTTACATCGGTCTCGCAGCCCTCCCATCATCACAGGGTCTCTACGGCTTCGTAGGCTTCTTCATCCTCAACCCACTCGTTAACGCATCACTCAGCATGGGTCAGGCAGCAGCTATCTTCGGCGCAGGTCTCGCACTCGGTGGCGTTGCTCTCTTCTCTGCTATCCGTCAGGCAAAGGTTTGTGCTAACGGTATTTCAGCTATCGGTGGCGGTCACAACGCATTCGGTACAACAATGGTGCTCGCCGTGTTCCCTGAGCTCTACGCTATCCTTGGCCTCCTTGTGCTCATCCTCATTTCAGGCAGCATCCCTGCACTCGGATAAAGATTAGATCATCACAATAATACTGAAAACAAAAAATGCATCTCTCTTAACTGGGAGATGCATTTTTGTATAACGATAATAGATGCGCCATAACCAACAGTTATGCCATGAATTACACAAATGAAGATGTTGTACAAAAAAGGCAGAGGTCACACACTTGACCTCTGCCTTTGAACATGTTCTATGGGTTCTATTTGTTGAATGCTTTGCGTGCCTCCTTAAGACGAGCGGTAGCCTTGACGATGAGGTCTTGAGTGCCAGAACCGTCGTTGACGTAGGAGATGACCATGTCGGCGTAGTCGATTGCTTCGCGAAGCTCTGTTGACTTGTTTGGAATGTTTTCCTTGCTGTCAGTGAGCAATGGGTGAAGTTCATTGAGGTCTTCTGGCTCGGCAAGGTTACCTGGACGCATGGTATTGATGACAAGGTTGAGGGCTTGGCGAGCTTCGTCTGCCTTTGCCTGGTCCGGTTTGCTCTGGTTGATGATGGCTTCTGCATTTCTGAGCTGCTCAAGCATGCGAGCATATCCGTTTGGTGCCCAAGGAGCGTGGTTTGGCACTTTGACAGTGAGAGCATTCCATGCTTCTTGCTCGTTCTTGCGGTCGGAAGCAAGTTTGTAGAGCGACTGAAGCTCGGTGAGGTCTAATTTGCCATTCTTTGCAGACTTCTTCTTTACGTCAGATTGCACATTGAGGCGAAGATAGTGAGTGGAGTGGTCAACATTGTAGTAGTCTGGCACGAACTTCTTGCCGCCAAGACTGAGAGTGTAGATGTTGCCATTGAATCCATCGTCGCTTGTTGCACCATTGAGCTGAATGTCAGAGAGGTTTGAGTTAACTGTGAACTCTGCTTCATTCCAATTGCTGATTTCTGTTGAAGTCATAGCGAGAGGACCATACATAATAGTTCCAACCCACTGCGGATTGAACACCTGGCGTGGATTATCTACTGTAGCAGCAAGTTCCATCTTGTCAGGACCGAAATTGATGTGCTTTGTGAAAGGCATGATGACCTCCACAACATCTGTTTGCGACCATTCACGTTCAGCAATCTCAAAGTATGAGCAAGGCTTGTAGCTCTTTGCCAATGACTTGCCATTCAGTTTTATGTCAAAGCCTTCTGTTGCCCAGTAAGGCACGCGGAGCTTCATTGCGAATTTGCCTCTGTTGACTCTTATAGTGCTGCTTTCTGCAGGCCATTTGCACTCCTGAGTGAGCTGTACATTTTTTGCACTCCATGTAGCTACGGAAGGGATGTAGAGGCCAACCCAAATTGTGTTGTCATTCACAAAGTATGCAGCTTCTTGATACTTGACGTGATTCTCAGAGCCAGTGCCACCGCAGCAAGTGGATTGTGGGGTTTCACTGCCGAAAGGCTTGATGGCGTTCAAGCCAACAGCATACTGATAGCATACGCCATAGTTTGTTGGGTGTACAGAACCCACAATCTGGTTGTAGAGGCCTCTCTCATAGTAGTCCATATAGCGAGCATCGTCAGGATCAAAGCAGTTGAGATCCTTAGTGAGCTTGAGCAAGTTGTACACGCAGCACGTCTCGTTGATGTCTGGGTTTGGACGCATCTTGCGGTCACGTCCCCAACCCTGGCTCACGCTTGTGTTCATGCTGAGCATCTGAGTGTATGGCTGACGCCACATTTCACCATTGCCAACACCGCCCATAGCGTATGCATAGCGTCCTTGGATCATGTTCCAGAAGTTGTAAGTGAGGTTGTAGTAGTATGGATTGTTGTTTGTGAGGTAAGAGCGAAGCGCACCTACAAACATAGGAATGTGCTGATTTGCATGGCGAGTGCGGATGTCATCTATATTCTTCGAAACAGGATCGAATAGAGCTGGAGTGTCAAAGCAGTTAGCAGCTTCAATGAGCTTAGCCTTTTCGTCTGCGTTTGCAGTCATTTCTGCAAGACGAGACAGCGACTCGCACATGCCACCTACTTCACCAGCAATGTACATATTCCACATCTCATAGCGGTTGCCTGGGCGAGCCTGACGCTCAGCCTTGTTTCCATCACGCTTGATGTATGTGCGGTAGTGCATGCGGTTCCAAACCCAAAGTCCCATATCCTTGGCAATTTGGTATGCCTTGTCGCCAATTTGAGTTGGTGTGAGGTGGCCTTTAGGAAGAGCAGCATTGCCCTGTGCACCACTCTTGTCTCTGAGAATATTAGCAATGTCAATAAGACCAGCCAGCTGCTTGTGCACAGTGTAGTAAGGTGCCCAAACGCCTTCCTCATTATTATAAGGAGCATATTTTTCTATCAAAGCGCAGTGGGATGCAGGAATGGCATTGATGTAGCCATATCCATAATGAGCATAATCCTTCTTGTGCTCGTTCATTGCAGCCCAAGTTCCCTTCATTTCCTTCAGTTCTTCCTCAGGAGCATAATCTCTTGCCTCGCGGTAGCGACCAAGCGATTCGTCATACACGAATGTGCGTTCCTGGCACTCACGCATCTCATTCACCATGCGTTCCATGCGAGAGAGAAGCTCAATCTTCTGATTGGCATCCTGAGCAGAAGCGTATGCGAAAGCAAGAGCTGACATGTAGTGACCTGTTCCATGCCCTTTGAGTTTTGTGGTAGGGGAGTCCCATCCATCTGATTCCGTGTACCCCTCAGTTGGGAGACCGTATGTGTCACGATAGTTATAGAGTTGCTGAGTGACATCAAGTTCGATGAGATGCTTGATGAGCATATCTCGGTTGCTAGTGAGTCGATTGTCGCCAGTGATTTGGACAGCTGAAAGAGGAAGAGGTTCTGCCTTAAACTTATTGGCAGGCACTTCCCATGCCTCGCTCACCACCTTCACTGTAGCAGTTATAGGATAGCCGCTGCTTGTGGTGTTATCGCCAATGATGTAACCTTCCACAGTGTATTGCTTGCCTACAGGATTCTGCTCAGGGTTAGCCTCCATCTGTTCTGTAACAGCGAGAGAGTTTGACCATTTTGTCTGTCTCCATCCATGGCTGCCATCGCTGTATGTCACCCACACCTGATAAGGCAGGCGAGGAACGGTGCCCACTGGGGTACTCACACTGACATCCTCAACTTTCACGATGCTTTTCTGCTTCTGCTTCTTGGATGATGCAACATGTGCTTCACCCGCTTTTGAAGGAAGTGCCGAAACGGGAGCCGGAAGGCACAAACCAAGTGCTCCCATAATAATAATGTTAAGTTTTTTATTCATATAGCTTGATAATAGTATTAATTTTGTGTCAAAGTTAAGCATTTATTGCGAGAATTCTTTCATGTATGGATTGTTTTTGCGAAATTTGTACTTTTTTTCTATAAACTGAACGAAAGTAATACAATTTAATTGAATAATATCAATAAGGATTATGAATGGTTTCTACACTATCCTCCTGCTCATAGGCAGCAATATCTTCATGACTCTGGCATGGTACGGACACCTCAAGATGCAGCAGATGAACATATCGAACAGCTGGCCGCTGATTGGCGTCATAGCCTTCTCATGGGCTATCGCGTTTTTCGAGTATTCGCTGCAGGTTCCAGCCAACAAGATTGGTTTCATTGGTAATGGAGGCCCTTTCTCGCTGATGCAGCTTAAGGTGATACAGGAAGTGATTTCACTCATTGTATTCACCGTCATAGCAGGTGTGATGTTTCAAGGTGAGCAACTTCATTGGAATCACGCAGTTGCTTTCCTGTGCTTAGTAGCAGCAGTGTATTTTGTGTTTTTGAAATAAGGTAAAAAGAACAGTTTTTTGCACAACAACGATTATGGAACAAACAGCAATACTTCTCCTTCACTGTCCCGATAAGCTGGGCATCATCACGGAGATAACAAAGTTCATTACGGACAACAACGGAAATATTGTCTATCTCGATCAGTACGTAGATCAGGTAGATGGAATGTTCTTCATGCGAATAGAGTGGGAGTTGAAGAACTTCCTCATTCCAAATGACAAGATAAGCGAGTACATCGAGACGCTATACAGCAAGCGCTACGACATGCACTTCAATCTGTACTTCAATTCTGTAAAGCCACGCATGGCTCTTTTCGTCAGCAAGATGTCCCATTGCCTCTACGACCTACTTGCTCGCTACAAAGCGGGCGAGATGGATGTCGAGATTCCTTGCATTGTGAGCAATCATGAGGATTTGCGCTACGTGGCAGAGCAGTTCGGCATTCCATACCACGTGTGGAGCATAAAGAAAGACTGGTCAAACAAAGCAGAGGTCGAGGCTGCCGAGATGGAGCTTCTCCGCAAAGAGAAGGTGAACTTCATTGTTCTTGCTCGCTACATGCAGATTATCAGCGAGGAGATGATAGAGGCGTTCCCACATCAGATTATCAACATCCATCACTCGTTCCTCCCAGCCTTCATTGGGGCAAAGCCTTATCATCAGGCATACGAGAGAGGCGTGAAAATCATTGGTGCAACAAGCCACTATGTCACTACCGAGCTTGACGCAGGCCCAATCATTGAGCAGGATGTGGTGAGGATCACTCACAAGGACACCCCAGAAAGCCTTGTGCTGAAAGGCAAGGATCTGGAGAAGATTGTACTTTCACGCGCTGTGAAGAAGCATGTGGAAAGAAAGATTCTTACTTACAAGAATAAGACTATTATCTTTAGCTAAAAGAAATTGCAATTCCTTGTTAGATTGTCTTTCATTGCTTTGTGAAAGCCAGAACTGCCCATGAGTTCTTTTCATAAGTGTTAGCTAATACAAGTGAATTCATTTCTGCTGCCTTTGTCATTTCTTCTATGTCTTCGTGGAAGAAGCCAGAAATGATGAGTGTGCCCGATGACTTGAGGTGCTTTACATAGGTTGGCATATCAGCTTTCAGAATGTTTTTGTGTATGTTAGCCACGATGGTGTCGAAAGTTCCGTCTATAGCTGAAGCATCGCCAAGCAAAACATCAGCATTGCTGAGAGCAGGACAGCTGTTGAGCGCGAAATTCTCTTTCGCGTTCTCCACGCTGAACTCATCAATGTCGATTGCTACTACCTTCTCAGCTCCCTTCATAGCCATTGCTATGGCAAGCACTCCTGTGCCAGTGCCCATGTCGAGCACACGCTGCTGAGTGAAATCCATGCTGAGGATGATGCTCGTTATCTGATAGGTTGTTTCGTGCGCCCCAGAGCCAAAAGCCATGCGAGGATTGAGCTTTATGCCAAATTCTCTCTCCAGCACAGGTTCGAAATGTTCCTTCTCCCACTGTTCATTCCAGTCCTTGTTCTCTAGCTCGTGCATTGTGTATGCAATCTCAGTGTCGGGAATCTCAATAAAAGCGAGCATGCTGTCGATAGCGTCCTGATCGAACGCCTCCTTGCTGATGTATGCTTTCACGCCGCTGTCCGTGCATTCGAATGAGTCGAATCCAATCTCACTGAGAATAGCTGTGACTATGTCGGAAGCATCTTCACTGCATGGCGTTATCACTATGTCTGCGTATAGGTATTGCATTTAGTATTCTGATTTTATGGTTAAGTCCATCAAGTCCTGAATGTCGCCATTGAACACGTTGACATCCACATATCCCCTTATTCCGTCCACCTTGCCTGCGTCAGTGTGCTGCCAGAATTTCCAGTCTCCCTTGTATTCCAGCGAATCGACATAGTAATGAGCTATCCAGTACGGATAGCGGTCGAACTCTTCGGTGTTGAGATAAGAGGTCTTGAATTTGTATGATGTATATAGAATCGGAGTCACTCCATAGTGCTTCTCCACTATTTTCATCCATGTATTCACCTCGCTCTGCAGCAGAGCAGGTGTGTATGTGCCTATGTTCTCCACGTCGAGAACAGGAGGCAAGTCATTCTCGTCCAGCTGCACCATCTTGCAATAGTACTTTGCCTGAGCCTTAGCTGGAGATGTCGTGCTGAAGAAGTGGTATGCTCCTCGCACGATGTCATTCTTCCTTGCATTGAAGAAGTTTTGGTTGAAGTTCTCGTCAAGAATGTCAGTTCCTTCGGTAGCCTTGACAAATACGAAGCTGACAGGCGAGCCCTGTATGCTTGCGTTGCGCAACTTATCCCAGTTTATTTCATCTTGATAGTGAGACACATCTATGCCTCTCACCTTGCCTTCGGGATAAGTTACTTTCCCATACAATGCTTTCCAGCGGAAAGAGTAGGGACCTACAAAAGTCTTGTAGAAGAAGATAACGTAGATGACAGCTATAAATCCTATCGACAACCATAGTATATAAGCAGGGATGCGGCGAAAGGGATTCTTGTTTCCCTTCGTCTTCTTTCTCTTCGTGGTCTTCTTTTTCGTGGTTGTTTTTTTCTTCTGAGTTGCTGTCATTGACTTTGAAAAAAAGAAAAGTACAATGTACTTATCTATTGCAGACGATGCCGCAATGAGACATAAGTACATTGTACATTATTTATTGTGGATTATTACTTAGCCTGCTCAAGGGCGAGAGTCTTAGTGCATTGGTCGCACACTTCTGTTGGACCCCAGTACTGGATAGGACCTGGGTAAACGTATGCAGTCTCCTTAGCCCACTCCTCGCGCTTGCTTGCGAAGTACTTGAATGGAGCACCGTCGAGCTCAACGAGAGCCTTGCGGATGACAGGCTTGTTCTGACCGTTGCGGCGCTCGATGTTCATCATCATTGTGATTGGCACACCACCTGCGATCCACTCTGCTGCAGGAGCAGTAGTGTTCTTGATGATTGACATGTAGCCAGTCTTGCCGTTTGCAATGAGGCGAGAAGCGTTGTAGCCGAGTGAGTAGCAGTAGTCAGCATCGTAGTTAGATGGAGCTGCGCAGCGACCTTCGTAGCCGAAGAAGTGGTGCTGAGTGCCGAACTTGCCAACATACTTGCCCTCAGCCTTCCAAGCCTCAAGCTTAGTAGCAACCATAGCAGAGAGAAGCTTCTCTGTCTCGATGAGAGATACCTGTACGTTGCCGTGTGGGTCGCGGTCGAGGCAGAGCTGACGCTCTACGTCCTTTGGAAGCGACTCAAGAACAGCGAGGTTCTCTGCAGCGATGTGGCTCTTTACGAATGCAACCTGCTCGTCCTTTGATGGGAACTCGCGCATCTCGCCAGTAGCTGGATCAACGAGCACCTCATTGAGCTCAGCAATGAGCTTCTTGATAGCTGGGATGAACTCGATGATGCCCTCTGGGATGAGAACAGTACCGAAGTTGTTGCCCTCAGCAGCACGAGCAGCTACAGCCTCAGCGATGTATGTTACAACGTCGTCGAGTGACATTGCCTTAGCCTCAACCTCCACAGAAACGAGGCAGATGTTTGGCTGGCACTGGAGTGCGCACTCGAGAGCGATGTGTGATGCTGAACGGCCCATGAGCTTGATGAAGTGCCAGTACTTGCGAGCTGAGTTACAGTCGCGCTGGATGTTGCCGATAAGCTCTGAGTAAGTCTTGCAAGCTGTGTCGAAACCGAATGAAGTCTCAATCTGCTCATTCTTGAGGTCACCGTCGATAGTCTTAGGACAACCAATAACCTGAACGCCATACTTCTTAGCAGCATAGTACTCAGCGAGTACGCAAGCATTAGTGTTAGAGTCGTCACCACCGATGATTACGAGAGCCTTGATGCCGAGTTCGCGGAGAATCTCGATACCCTTCTCAAACTGCTCTTCCTTCTCAAGCTTTGTACGGCCAGAGCCGATGAAGTCGAAGCCGCCTGTGTTGCGATACTGGTCCATGAGCTCAGGAGTGATCTCCATGTACTTGTGGTCAACGAGACCGCCAGGACCGAGGATGAAACCATAGAGCTTGTTGTCTGGGTTGAGAGACTTAACACCGTCGAAGAGACCTGAGATCACGTTGTGACCGCCAGGAGCCTGACCACCAGAAAGGATGATGCCTACGTTGAAAGCAGGGAGTTCAACCTTCTCGCCAGCCTCGAAAGTGATAACTGGCATACCGTAAGTGTTAGGGAAGAGAGCCTTGATCTCCTCCTGATTGCCTACTGACTGAGTAGCAGCGCCCTCAACAGCCTTTACTGGACCCTGGAGAGCCTTAGGAAGCTTTGGCTGATAAGCAGCGCGAGCAACCTGAAGATTTGAAATTGCCATTGGTTTTAATGTTTTATATTATTAATAATGTGTTAACCCTTGATTTCCTTGATAACGTCGAAGCACTCCTTGCACTTGTCAGTCACGTACTGCCAGTCGCCAGCCTTCACCTTGTCGCCAGGGAAGAGCTTAGAGCCCATGCCCACGCAGAACACGCCAGCCTTGAACCATGACTTCAGGTTCTCTGCCTCAGGAGCCACGCCACCAGTCACCATAATCTTCGACCATGGCATTGGAGCCATAAGACCCTTCACGAGGTTAGGACCAACCACATCACCTGGGAATACCTTTGTGAAGTCGCAGCCAACTTCCTGTGCCTTGCCTATTTCAGATGGAGTGAGACAGCCAGGGCAATAAGTCACGCAGCGGCGGTTGCACACAACAGCCACGTCTGGGTTGAAGAGTGGGCCAACCACGAAGTTAGCGCCGAGCTGGAGATAGAGAGCAGCTGTAGGAGCATCAACCACCGAACCGATGCCAAGAGCCAGCTCTGGGCACTCAGCAGCCACCCACTTAGAGAGCTCACCAAACACCTCGTGAGCGAAGTCGCCACGGTTGGTGAACTCGAATGCACGCACGCCACCTTCATAGCATGCCTTGATCACGTTCTTGCAAACGTCAACGTCCTTATTGTAGAAAACAGGAACCATAGGTGCGGCAGCAATCTTATCCATCACCTGAAACTTATCGAATTTTGCCATATTTTTATCTCTGTACGCGGCCGTTAGCTGCACCACCTGCGAGAGCCTCGACCTCTTCTACTGATACTAAATTGAAATCACCATTGATTGTGTGCTTGAGAGCAGAAGCTGCTACAGCAAACTCAAGTGCCTCGCCCTGTGTAAGCTTTGTGAGGAGACCGTGGATAAGACCACCTGAGAATGAGTCACCACCACCGATACGGTCGATGATTGGGTTGATGTCGTAGCGCTTAGACTGATAGAACTCCTTGCCATCATAGATGAGAGCCTTCCAGCCATTGTGAGTAGCAGAGAATGACTCACGAAGAGTAGAAACAACATACTTGAAACCGAACTCTTCCTTCATCTGCTTGTAGATGCCCTCATAGCCAGCAGCATTTGTCTCGCCACCCTCCACGTCAGCATCAGGCTTGAAGCCGAGGCAAAGCTCTGCGTCTTCCTCGTTGCCGATGCATACGTCAACGTACTGCATCAATGGACGCATGATAGAAATTGCCTTCTCAGAAGTCCAGAGCTTCTTGCGGAAGTTGAGGTCAACCGACACTGTAACGCCATGCTTCTTAGCTGCGATACATGCCTGACGGAGACACTCAGCCGACTCATCGCTGATAGCAGGAGTGATGCCCGACCAGTGGAACCAGTCTGCACCCTCAAATATCTTGTCGAAATCCCAGTCCTCTGGCTTAGCTTCTGCTATAGAAGAGTGAGCGCGGTCGTAGATCACCTTCGATGGACGCATGCTTGCGCCTGTCTCTGCATAGTAGAGACCAACACGTTCACCGCCACGAGCGATGAAGTCAGTGTTCACGCCATAGCGGCGCATTGCGTTCACTGCAATCTGACCAATCTCATGCTTTGGAAGCTTTGAGATGAAGTAGCAGTCGTGACCATAGTTGGCACAGCTGATTGCTACGTTAGCCTCACCACCACCAGGGATGATGTTGAACTTTTCTGCCTGTATAAAACGATAGTTTCCTTCCGGAGAGAGGCGAAGCATAATTTCGCCCATTGTAACGATTTTAGCCATAAGTGATATATATAGTTAGTGTATTTTAAGTGCAAATATAAAGTTTTTTTGCGAGAGAAACATCATTTTTTCACAAAAAACACACGAGCAGCGAAATTTTCCTCAATTTATATTTTTATTAGATGAAAAATGACTAACTTTGTGCCGTTTTTCTCAAAAAGCATTAACATTGACTTCTTAAACAACCAACATGTACCAGCTCGAGAGAAGAACAATAATAAGGAAAAAGTATTGATTAGGAATCGAAATGGAAGTTCAACCAAAAATCCGTATCAAGGACATTGCGGACAGAGCAGGCGTCTCTGTGGGTACCGTTGACAGAGTGATCCACGGGCGCGAAAACGTATCCAAGATTAGCTTAGAGAAAGTGCAGAAAGTGCTTGACGAAATCAATTTCACGCCAAACCACTACGCCAGCGCACTTGCAAACAACAAAGTCCACTACTTTGCTGCGATTCTTCCATTGCATGAAGTCGATAGCTATTGGGCACGTGTTGAGAAAGGTTTGAATGATGGTGTTCGTCGCTTCAACGACTTCAAGATTTCTTTCAAAGTGTTCCGATACGATCCTTTCAATGACGAGACCTTCAAGATTGAATGCCAGAACCTTATTGAGTCAAAACCTGACACAGTCATTATTGGCTCTATCTTCAATCAGACCATAATGACAAGCTTCACAGAACAGCTCAACAAGCTTGAAATTCCTTATGCTCTTCTTGACTCAAATTGGCCAGAATTCAACCATAAGGTTTTCTACGGTCAAGACTCCATAAAGAGTGGTGCGTTCTCTGGCAGAATCATGTCGTTGGCAATTAATGAGAAGACTAAGAAAATCGCCCTTTTCAAGGTGATGGGTGAAGGGCGTGTAGCAAGCCGTCAACAGATGAACCGAGAGGTTGGTTTCAGAGCGTTCATGTCTGAGCATTGTCCACAGATTGAAATAGTAGAAGTAATCTTGTATGCATACGACAAGCAAGGAATGAGAGACATTATGCGCGAGTTCTTCACCTCCAATCCCGACATTCGATACGGCCTCTCTTTCAACTCTTCTATCCATATCATTGCCAACTTCCTCCGCACCGAGATGCCTGGCCATCCCCATGTCACCCTCCTCGGCTACGATGCCGTGGATGCCAACGTGGAGTGCATCAAGAACGGTTCTGCAGACTTCCTCATCGCCCAACATCCTCACCACCAGGGTCTCAACTGCTTCCGTTCCATGTTCAACATGTGCGTGCTCAAGATGAAACTCCCTCGCGACCATTATATGTCCATCGAGCTACTCACCAAGGAGAATATTGACTACTATAGCGATTGATTCTATTGTTTGTCATTAAGATATAATAAAGGGATGCTCACATAGTGAACATCCCTTATTTTTTGTCAGCAAATCTAATTTGCGGTGCTTCTGATTAAGCCTCAGCTGGAGCTTCCTCAGTTGCAGCTTCAGCAGCAGCCTCTGCAGCAGCAGCTGCAGCAGCAGCCTTCTTCTCTGCAACCTTAGCTGCGAGAGCTTCGTTAGCCTTCTTCTCTGCTGCAAGACGAGCAGCAGCGTCAGCCTTCTTGTCAGCAGCCTTCTTGTCAGCAGCCTTAGCAGCCTTAGCCTCCTTCTCAGCCTTCCATGCAGCGAACTTAGCCTCTGCAGCAGCCTCGTCGAATGCGCCCTTCTTCACGCCACCCTTGAGGTGCTTCATGAGGTAAACGCCCTCGCCAGAGAGGATGTTGCGAACTGTGTCTGTTGGCTGTGCACCTACGAGCACCCAGTAGTGTGCGCGCTCAAAGTTCAAATCAACTGTTGCAGGGTTAGTGTTTGGGTTGTAAGTACCGAGCTTCTCGATGAAGCGACCATCACGCTTAGCGTCTGAGTTAGCGATTACGATGCTGTAGAAAGCGTAGTTCTTACGACCATGACGCTGCAAACGAATTCTTGTTGCCATTTTTTATGAAATGTTTTTATGGGCGGAGTGGGGTGTGCAACCTCTGTCCGCCAGGGTTAATAATTGATTTTTACCGCCATCACGTAGCGGCGTTGAACTATCGTTATCTCGTAACGACGGTGCAAAGTTACGGTTTTTTCTTTCATTTTTAATGAAAACTGAGAAACTTTTCGTGTTAAAAGTGTTTTTTTTATAAATATATGAATCAATATTAATAAAAATGATTACTTTTGCATGTTGATTTGTAATCTATACTTTGCAAATACGGTATAATGAAGGAAAAAATTGAGCATGACGGCATTGTTGACAATGTGGTAGGTGATCATGTGATGGTAAGAATAGTGCAGCATGCAGCTTGCAGCGGCTGCAAAGCAAAGGCTATGTGCACATCGAGCGAGAGCAAGGAAAAAATCATTGATGTGTATGAAGCCGATGCCGAGCAAAAGCGCAAAGTGGGCGATGCTGTGAAAGTGTGCGGTGCCTTAAGCATGGGAAAGCAAGCTGTGGCACTCGCATTCGGTGTGCCTATGGCAATCATTGTTGTGCTGATGCCATTAGCCTTGAAGGTGCTGTGCTTGAGCGAGCTTGTAAGCGTTGGCGTTGTGACTTTGGTTCTCGCTGCTTATTTCTATGTGCTGTATCTGAACAGAGACAAGATGGCAAAGAAGTTCGCATTCTGGATAGAGTGAAGGCGGCTCAATTGCTTTTTATAGGCTCTATAGTTTCTATAGCCACTATAGCCCATAAAAAATACTGAAAGAAAGAACGTGAAAACACCCTTGAAAAACAATCGCGTACATATATAAATAATTAAATAATAAATTTTATGGATTTTAATGTAATTCTTATTGCTGTGGCTTCTTTGGCTGCGTTGGGCTTGCTTCTTGCATTGCTCCTCTACGTCGTGTCGAAGAAATTCGCAGTTGAAGAAGATCCGCGAATCGGACAGGTTGCCGAGGTTCTCCCTGGTGCAAACTGTGGTGGATGCGGCTTCCCTGGTTGCGGCGGTATGGCTGCTGCATGCGTGAAGGCTGCCGACGCTGGTTCGCTCGAAGGCTTGAACTGCCCTGTGGGCGGTGCAGAGTGCATGGGCAAGATCGCGGGTATTCTTGGCATGGAAGTTGCTGCTGCATCGCCTAAGCTTGCAGTGGTTCGATGCAACGGTACATGCGAAAACCGTCCACGAGTGCTTACTTACGACGGTGTTAAGAGTTGTAGAGTGGCTAACACCACATGCATGGGTGAAACTCAGTGCGCATTCGGCTGTCTTGGATGTGGCGACTGCGTTGAGGCTTGTCAGTTTGATGCCATCAAGATGAACCCAGCTACTGGGCTTCCAGAGGTTGATGCTGCCAAGTGTACTGCGTGCGGTGCTTGCGCCAAGGCTTGTCCACGCAACATCATCGAGGTTCGTGCCGTGAGCGGTGAGAGCAAGGATGGTTTCGTGGTAGAGTGTATGAACAAGGACAAGGGTGCTCTTGCAATGAAGGCTTGCGGCGTGTCATGTATTGCCTGCAAGAAGTGTGAGGGCGTCTGCGGCAGCGATGCCGTTCACGTTGTTGGCAACGTGGCTTACATTAACCCAGAGGCTTGTACTCTTTGCGGTCAGTGCTTCGATGCTTGTCCACGAGGCACAATCGCTGGCATCAGCATTAAGGGTATCCAGCGCAAGAAGATTGAGAAGAAGGCTCCTGCTGCTAAGGGTGCTGCTCCAGCTGCCAAGGCTGCGGCTGCAACTCCAGCTAAGCCAGCAAAAGAATGGAAGGCTATTGACATCAAGTTCGATGCTCCTCTCGCTCCAAGTCAGCAGATTCTCCTTGCAGGTCCTAAGGATATTTCTAATCCAGCTCCTGCTGCTAAGGAAGTTGCATTTGAGGACAAGCGCACAGATGCTCCGCTCCCACCAAGCCAGATGATTCTCCTTGGTCTTAAATAAGTCAAAAATTAGAAATCGATACATAATAATATATGAAGACATTTAGAATTGGTGGTGTTCATCCTGCTGAGAACAAATTGTCTGCTGCAGAGCCAATCAAGGTTGCAGAGTTGCCAAAGGTTGCTGTATTCCCTATGGGACAGCATATTGGAGCTCCTGCTGTGCCATGCGTGCAGAAAGGCGACAAGGTGAAGGTGGGTACTCGCATCGCCAACCCAATGGAAAAGGCTCTTTCCACTTGCATCTATTCTTCAGTGAGCGGTACTGTGCTCAAGGTTGATACCGTCATCGATGCAAGCGGCTATGCCAAGCCTGCTGTGTACATCACAGTAGAAGGCGACGAATGGGAAGAGAGCATCGACAGAAGCGATAAGCTCGTCACATTGAAGGATAAGCCAGAGCTTACTCCTGAGATTATTATAAATAAGGTGAAAGAAGCTGGCGTTGTAGGTATGGGTGGTGCATGCTTCCCAACTCACGTCAAGCTCATGCCTCCACCTCAGTTCAAGCCAGAGTGGGTTATCATTAATGCAGTGGAGTGTGAGCCTTACCTCACAGCAGACCACCGCCTCATGCTCGAGAAGGCAGATGAGGTGCTCGTTGGCGTTGACCTCCTCATGATGGCAGCCAAAGTGAAGAAGGGCTATATCGGTATTGAAGAGAACAAGCCAGACGCAATCAAGCTCATGACAGAGAAGTGCGCTGCTTCTTATCCAAATATCGAAGTTGTGCCTCTCAAGACAAAGTACCCTCAGGGTGGTGAGAAGCAACTCATCGATGCTGTTGTTCGCCGTCAGGTGCCTGCTCCTCCAGCACTTCCTGTTTCTGTTGGAGCAATCATCCAGAACGTAGGTACTGCATACGCAGTTTATGAGGCAGTTATGAAGAACAAACCTCTCTTCGAGCGCATAGTGACAGTGACAGGCAAGCAACTTGCCCACCCAAGCAACTTCCTCACTCGTATGGGTACTCCAATGACTCAGCTCATCGACGCTTGCGGAGGTCTTCCTGGTGGCGACTGCAAGGTTATTGGCGGTGGTCCAATGATGGGTAAGGCGCTCATCAACACAGAGGTGCCAATCTGCAAGGGCTCATCAGGCGTTCTCATCATGAGCGGCAAGGAAGCACGTCGCGGCGAGCCACAGCCATGTATCCGTTGTGCAAAATGCGTAGGCGCTTGTCCTATGGGCTTGGAGCCTTATCTTCTCGCCACTTGCTCAGGCAAGAAGATGTGGGACAAGGTGGAGGCAGAAGATATCACAAGCTGTATTGAGTGTGGCTCATGCCAGTTCACATGTCCAAGCAACCGCCCAATGCTCGACCTCATCCGCATGGGTAAACAAACTGTAATGGGTAATATCCGCGCTCGTCAGATGGCGGCAAAGAAATAATAATCAAAGTATGGCAAACAAATTAATAGTATCACTTTCACCTCACGTGCACAGCGGTGACTCTGTGCAGAAGAACATGTACTGGGTGTGCGCGGCACTCGTCCCAGCGCTCCTCTGCTCGTTCATCAGCTTCGGTGTAGGTGCAATCATAACTACTGCCATCTCAGTGGCAGCGTGCGTGTTCTTTGAGTGGGCGATAAACAAGTTCATGCTCAAGAACCCAAAGTGTACCGTTTGCGATGGCTCTGCTATCCTCACAGGTATTCTCCTCGCATTCAACATGCCAAGCAACATCCAGCCATGGATCATCATCGTTGGCGCTCTCTTCGCCATCGGTGTTGTGAAGATGACATTTGGTGGTCTTGGCTGCAACCTCTTCAACCCAGCACTTGCTGGTCGTGCGTTCCTTCTCATCTCTTTCCCTGTGGATATGACTACTTGGCCAGTTCCAGGGCAGGGCTTCGGCACTTACCTTGACGCAGAGACAGGTGCTACTCCTCTCTCAGTGATGAAGGCTGCTTTCAAGAGCGGTGATGCAAGCATGCTCGACGCTCTTCCTTCATTGAAGGAAATGCTTTTCGGCAACACTGGTGGCTGTCTCGGTGAGGTATGCGCAGCAGCTCTCATCCTTGGTCTTGTTATCTTGCTCGTCAAGAAGGTTATCACTTGGCACATTCCTGTAAGCGTCCTTGCTACTGTGGTGGTGTTCTCTGGCCTTCTCCACTTGGCAGATCCAGTGTATGCTAACCCAATCGCAGAGCTTCTCAGCGGTGGTCTTCTCCTCGGCGCAATCTTCATGGCAACTGACTATGTGACTTCACCAATGTCACCTAAGGGTCAGCTCGTTTACGGTATTGCTATTGGCGCTCTCACAGTAATCATTCGTGCATACGGTGCTTACCCAGAGGGTATGTCGTTCGCAATCCTCATCATGAATGCATTCGTGCCTCTCATCAACAATAAGTTCAAACCAAAGCGCTTCGGTGAAGTGCCAGCAAAGAAATAATCGTTTATGGAAAAGCTTAAATCATCTTTAACAAATATGCTGGTGGTGCTCACTGTCATTGCCATCATTGCTGCAGGTGTGCTGGCTGCCGTAAATGCTGTCACTGCTCCGCAGATTGAGAAAATTAACGCAGAGAACCTTGCTGCTGGCATCAAAGCAGTAATGGGTGCTGACGACATCAATGTTGCAGAACCACAAGAAATCGAAGGTGGCTTTACTGCTTATGCCGTGTCAGATGCTTCTGGCGCTTCGCTTGGCACAGCAGTTTCATCCACAGTGAATGGTTTTGGTGGTCCACTCAAGGTGCTTGTTGGTTTCAATCAGGAAGGCACAATCCTTGGCTACACAATTCTTGAGCACGCAGAAACTCCAGGACTTGGTGCTAAGGCTGCAGATTGGTTCCAGGAAGGCCAGAAGGGCAACATCATTGGCATGAACCCTGGCACAAGCAACTTCACAGTCAGCAAGGATGGTGGCGATGTTGACGCTATCACAGCTTCTACAATCACAAGCCGCGCATTCCTTCTTGCTATTCAGAATGCTTACAACAAGGTCATTGCAGGTCAGGATGCAACAACAAGCGCTACTGTTCAGGCAACATCGAATGATGAGTGCTGCGGCAAGTGCGAGGGCGAGAAGTCTGACGACTGCTGTGGCAAGTGTGAAGGCGAAGAGGCTGAGGATTGTTGCTCTGCTTCTGACCTTGGCACACCAGAGGTAATCGAGTAATAACACTAAAAGAAAGGAAACAAAATTATGAATAACTTCAAAGTTTTGGTGAATGGTATCGTAAAGGAGAATCCAACATTCGTCCTTCTTTTGGGTATGTGTCCAACACTCGGTACTACTTCATCTGCAATCAATGGTATGTCGATGGGTCTTGCAACAATGTGCGTGCTCATCGTCAGCAACCTCATCATCTCATGCATCAAGAAGCTCATCCCAGATGCTGTACGCATCCCATCATACATTGTGGTGATTGCCAGCCTCGTTACAGTGCTTCAGATGTGCATCAAAGCTTATGCGCCAGACATCGACAAGAGCCTTGGTCTTTTCATTCCGCTCATCGTGGTGAACTGTATCATCCTCGGTCGTGCTGAGTCGTTTGCTGCTAAGAATGGCCCTATCGCTTCTATCTTCGACGGTATCGGCATCGGTCTTGGCTTCACGCTTGGTCTTACAAGCCTTGGCGCAGTTCGTGAGCTTCTCGGCACTGGCGCCATCTTCGGCCAGACACTCTGGGGCGAGAACTACGGTATGCTTCTCTTCGTCCTCGCACCAGGTGCATTCCTCGTGCTTGGCTACCTCATCGTATTGTTCAACAAATTCATTAAGAAAGCTTAAGGAGGATAAATTATGGATTACGTATTAAGTCTTATTTTGATTATCATCACAGCGATATTCGTCAATAACGTTGTGCTTGCGCAGTTCCTCGGCATCTGTCCATTCCTTGGCGTTTCTAAGAAAGTTGACACTGCAAGCGGCATGGGCATGGCTGTTACAGCCGTTCTCGTCGTAGCTACTATCGTGACATACCTCATTCAGACATACGTGCTCAACACGCTCGGTCTTGAATATCTTCAAACAATTGCATTCATCCTCGTCATTGCAGCACTCGTGCAGATGATTGAGATCATTCTCAAGAAGACAATGCCAGCACTCTATCAGGCGCTCGGCGTTTTCCTCCCACTCATCACAACAAACTGCTGTATCCTTGGTGTTGCCATTCTCGTCATCCAGAAGGATTATGATCTCCTCGAAGGCATCGTGTATGCTCTCTCAACAGGTATCGGTTTCCTTCTTGCTATGGTGCTCTTCGCAGGCATGCGTGAGCAGCTCGAGCTTGCCAACGTTCCAAAGTCATTTGAGGGTGTGCCAATCGCTCTCATCACAGCGTCACTCCTCGCTATGGCATTCATGGGCTTCAGCGGCGTTGATGGTGGCTTGAAGATTCTCTTTGGTATATAAAATTATTCGCATCTCAATAATTCAAGAAAAACACAATACTAACAAGGTATTGTGTTTTTTTTATTTTTCTCAATGCAAACCTCAAATAAGAAGGCAATCTATATCTATCAATCATAAAACAATTCAACACATGACAAGAATAATAGCTCTTATATTATGCCTGTTCTGTTTACAGAGTTTGGCTGATGCTCAGACAGCCTTAGAAGAAATCAGGAAAGATCCAGGAAAGAGCGGCGGCGTCTATTATGCTTATCAAGAACCAACAGTTGCTCAAACACCAGCTCCAAAGGGATATAAAGCAATTTATATCAGCCATTACGGCAGACATGGTTCGCGCTACATGCTGAGCGATGAAGATTACCGTCGTCCATTAAACGCCCTGCGCAAAGCCAACGAAATGAATGCCCTTACAGAGAAAGGCAAGGATGTGCTTAGTCGTATGGAGGAAATATGGCTTGAAGCAGAATATCATGGCGATGAACTTGCACCCCTTGGTAAGCGCCAGCATCGTGGCATTGCAGAGAGAATGTACAAATCATTCCCTCATCTCTTCACGTCAGATGCCAAGATTACGGCTCGCTCAACAACGTCAATGCGCGTTGCACTCAGCATGCTTGCTTTCTGTGAACGAATCAAAGAACTGAACCCAAATGCAAACATTGATTGGGAAACCAGCCGCAAGAACATGAGCTATCTGAACTATCACACAAAGCGCTACGACGATTTGAAGAAAGACAGCAATGGCTGGATCAAGCAGCACAACCAATTCTGTGCGCGTGGAATAGATGCTTCCCGATTCTGCTCAGAATTGATTTCCGACACAGCATTCTATCGCAAGGCATTTTTGTTTCCAAACATGCTGATGAATCAGCTCTTCGATGTCGCTATCGATTTGCAGGACATGGAAACAAGCGTCACTCTCTTCGATCTCTTTACCACAGAAGAGCTATACGAATGCTGGCGCAATGGCAACAGCTGGTTCTACCACTGCGATGCCAATAGCCCATACAACAAGGGCACGGCTCTTGAAAGTACAGTAAATCTGCTTGCCAACATTTTGGATAAGGCACAGGATGCAATTGATGGCAAAGGAGAAAATGTCACATTGCGTTTTGGTCATGATGGCAACATTATCCCTCTTGCATCCATCATGGGATTGAAAGGATGTGATAGCAACGAATCTGACCTCTTCAAGATTGACCAAACATGGCAAAACTATTTCGTTTCGCCAATGGCTGCCAACATACAGATGATTCTTTATCGTCACTCCAAGACAGGCGACGTCATCGTGAAATTCCTTCACAACGAAGTGGAAACAACCATACCAATCCACACCGACATTGCTCCTTACTACCATTGGGACGCAGTCAAGAATCATTTCATCTCACGCCTCTCTCAGTATAGAGCAGACGCAAATCAGTAATAAGCCAATTTGCCTCTGATTCGCACTCCGAAACGGCAAAAACTGTGAATTTCTTAAAAATGGGCAAACACCTAACATCAAGCGCGTAACTCGTTGTCAATTAATGTGCTAATGATGTTAGGTGTTGTTCAAACACCTAACACAACACCTAACATAGACCTAACACACACCTAACACACACTAACATGTACTTTACCTTCTGAACCATGATGACAGAAGCCTATTCTGTTGCCGTAGGCCATAAAATATCAATAGAAAAAAATATATAAAAAAATCATAGTCTTACAGCAAATAGTGTGAAGAGTGCGACTATACGGTTTCGCCGTAATTCCTTTACACTATCGGCTGTTATAAAATATCGGTTCGCCCGTAAGACTATTACGGCTTCACCTGTAAAAATTTTACGGCGAAAGGCATGCCTTCCACTCTCGCCATAGAATGAAAGGGATTGGAAAGCTAAGAGAGTCTGTTTATGTTAACATCAATGTTAGGTCTGTGTTAGGTGTTTGTTAGGTGTTGTGTTAGGTGTTTGACTAACACCTAACATAGTTAAGGTTCTAATATAATGTAAGTTGTGAGCTTGATGTTAGGTGTTTGGCAGAAAAATAAAAAAACACTTTTTTTTCGTTTTTTTCAGTGGTTTGATTAGTAGAGAAGAAAGAGGAAATGAGTTTTTTAGCACCGATGGACAAAAAAGTTGCTTGTCGGTGCTGTAATTCTATTTGTTTTGATTATCTTTGCAAACAATTAACAGGTTTGCGCAGAATGAGTAAATACAGATACCCAGTAGATACTGACCAGTTCCAAGAGATAAGAGAACAAGGAATGTTGTATGTTGACAAGACCGATATGGTGTATGATCTTGTAAGCAAGTATAAGTATGTCTTTTTGGCTCGTCCTCGTCGTTTTGGCAAGTCTTTGCTTTGCAATACCTTCAAAGCATACTTTCAAGGGCAGAAGGAACTGTTTGAGGGACTGAAGGTGATGGAGTTGGAGAAGGAATGGAATACGTTTCCAGTGCTGCACTTCGATATGAGCATCATGCGAAA
Source organism: Bacteroidaceae bacterium (assembly GCA_045600665.1). GTDB lineage: Bacteria > Bacteroidota > Bacteroidia > Bacteroidales > Bacteroidaceae > Minthosoma. Next base: position 3,488 of record JAZRYI010000044.1, on the reverse strand, counting down.
CTGCACCAATTTGGATGGATATCGTGAAGCTCTTGCCGATATGCTTGGAAGATACGAAAAGTTGTATGGTGCAACAAAAGAGGCAGAAGAATTCGGAACTCGCTTCCATCAGCTGCTCCGCCACATACATGACACACTGGGGCAGAAGGTGGTGGTCATCATTGATGAATATGACACCCCTATGATGCGCAATCTCTACAACGAAGAGATTCTTGAAAGTTTGCGCACAATGCTTCGTGGATTCTATCAGACGGTAAAGCTTGATGGTGCATACTTGCGCTTTGTATTCATTACAGGAGTTACTAAGTTCTCGCAGCTCAGCATTTTCTCAGAACTGAATAATCTAAATCAGATATCTATGGATGATGAGTATTCTGGTATCTGTGGTATTACTCAAGAAGAACTTGACACAGTGTTGCGTCCTTGTATCGAAGAATATGCAGATAGACTAAGCATCTCTACCGATGAAGCCTACTCTTTGTTAAAGAAAAACTACGATGGCTATCATTTCTCGCCTCGAAGCAAAGATGTGTATGCTCCGTTTAGTTTGCTGAAAGCGTTAAACAAGGGTACGACAGATCATTTCTGGTTTGAATCTGCCACAATGAGTGGTTTGATCGAGCACCTAAAGCATCATCCAGAGTTCAATCCGTTAGATTTTGATGGAACAGAACTTTCGCTGGGTGCATTCAATGCTCCTTGCGAGAGTGCAAGCACTCCGTTGCCTCTGCTTTATCAAAGCGGATACCTGACAATCAAAACCTACGACAGGGAAGATGATGTCTATATGCTCGGCTTCCCCAATTATGAGGTACGTCAAGGAATGGTCTCTGGCTTGACCAACTATCTGATGACCACAGATGATCTGGAACGTGATGATGCAATTCTGGTAATGGCACGGGCATTGAGGAATGGGGATCTTTCCGCTGCGCTCGCCTCTCTACGCTCATGGATCGCCAGCCTTCCTTACGACATCATTACCAAGAAGGAATGGATGCGTAAGAAAAAGCGTGAGGCTTTCTACAAGCTCATCCTCTATACAGCCTTTTCTTTGCTCAATAGCAAGGTTGATACCGAAGTCAAGAGTATCCTTGGTCGTGCCGATGTGGTAATCAAGACGAAGACGGACATTTTCGTGCTTGAACTGAAGGTGGATGACACCGTAGAGAATGCTTTGGCGCAGATTGATGATAAAGGTTACGCTATACCTTACGAGGCTGAGCTCCCGCCTTATAAGGGAGGGTCGGGGAGGGTCCTCACAAAGTGTGGCATCTGTATATCGTCAGAGGCTCGCAACATCACCCATTGGCGTTCTGTGGATTCTGGCGGCTGCATTATCGATGAGCAGAAATTCGCTTAGGGTCAGCAAGAAGAACACATTGATAATTCATTTGGAATTTATGGATAAGAATCAGAAGATACAGATATTCAACGGACAGAAGGTTCGTACAGCATGGAATGAAGAATTATATCTATTCGCCAGTATGCTCATTCTTGCACTTTTCGCGTCATGCGATAAGGAGGAAATTGTTTTCAACGATTTCAAAGATATTACATTTGAGGAATGGCCACGCACAGATTGTTCTACCAGCACACGACCTGTAAGAGATCTTGTGGCATACAATCTTCTGGGTATTCCATATAAGTGGGAAGAAGACTGGATGGGTAGCTGTACTTATATTATCATGCCCGAATACTGGAATAGTGATATAAAAATCACAAGTAAGGAATACATTGAAAAGAATCAATGTAATGGAACCCATGGAGCGTATGTTAACCTGATTAATGGAGAAACGGATGTTATCATAGCCAGTCGTGACATATCGAGAAATGAGTTGCAACTTGCCTCCGAGAAAGGTGTTATACTGAAGACTACCCCCTTGGCAATAGATGCCCTTGTATTTGTCGTGAGCCCTAAGAATCCTGTAAAGAACCTGACAGTAGAACAAGTTCAGAAAATATACACAGGCGAGATAACCAATTGGAAAGAAGTAGGAGGCGAAGACCATGCCATCACGCCATACATCAGGAATGCTGACTCTGGAAGTCAGGAGAAGATGGAAACCATGGTAATGAATGGTCTTACAATGATTGATGGAAAGTATTGGCCAGAAACCATAGGGTCGCAAATGGTTTCTCCATATCGGCAGATAGAAGACGATGAATACGGCATTGCTTATACGCCATTTTTCTATTGTACGGCCATGGTTCGTGATTTATTAAAGGTGGATATGCTTTCAATCAATGGAGTGAAGCCAAGTAAAGAGACCTTGCGAAATGGCTCATATCCTTTTATCTCAAGTATCCATGCTGCAATAAGAGAAACGGAAGATCTAGATAGCAAGGCATACAAGTTTTATGATTTCCTATTCACGAAATCAGGAGCAAACATGATAGACGAAAGCGGCTATATTGCAATAAGATAATCTTCTTCCATTCTATTAATGATCATATCGTTTTGTTAGTACCCAAACCGGTGTAGTGGTATTGTTTCATTTAAGTCAAAGTAGGTCATGGAAGTCCCCATAACTCTACAAATGTCGGATTTAAGGAATAGGGCTAATTAAGTATTTCATTTGTCGATATTATTACTATATTAATGCAAATTCAAGAAGATTCCCTGAAAGGCAATTGATTCTTTCGAGACTTATACGAACTTCTGATCAAAAATGATGTTACCATTCTCGTCAATAATGCGCCACTGGGTGATGTTACGGTGCTCGCTTGCTATACAAACTCCGCACTTAGTCACTTTCCGATCGTCAGCCTCGTAAGGTATAGCATAGCCCTTGCTGTCAATCTGTGCAAGAGCATTCTCGACAGAGTCATCCACCTTCAGTTCGAGCACGAAGATCTCTGTCTTGGTCTTGATCACCACGTCTGCACGACCTAGGATACTCTTGACCTCGGTATCGACTTTGCTATTGAGCATAGAGAAGATGACGTAGATAAGAAGTTTGTAGAACGCCTCGCGCTTCTTCTTCGCCATCCATTGCTTCTTAGTGATGATGTCATAAGGAAGGCTGGCAATGTAAGAACGAAGCTGAGTCAGGGCTTCAGACAGATCTCCGCGTTTGAGAGCGCGTGACATGGCAAGAACGATAGCATCTCGTTCCAAGTTATCTGTGTCAAGCAAATAGTTTGACAATCCAGTTACCATTCCTTGACGAACCTCATAGTTCGGAAAGTGAAGATTATACACTTCATCTTCCTTGTTATAGCTTTGGATAGTCAGGTAGCCACTTTGATAAAGCAATGGTATTGGTGTTTCCGCAGATTCGCAAGGAGCATTGAAAGCACCAAGAGATAGTTCTGCTCCATCAAAATCCAATGGATTGAACTCAGGGTGATGCTGAAGGTGTTCTATTAATGACTTAGTCGTGCCAGATTCGAACCAATATTGTGTAGTCTTCTTATCATTAAGAGCACGAAGCAAGCTGAAAGGTGCATAGACATCCTTGCTATTCTCCGAGAAATGGTAGCCATCA
>JAZRYI010000043.1:0-8083 GCA_045600665.1 Bacteroidaceae bacterium | reverse complement strand
GATAGGCGAGAGAGCCTTCCATGGCTGCCCCAACCTTGTGTCGGTGAGCATCCCAGAGAGCGTGAAGAGCATCGGCAAGGGAGCCTTCCAGTTCTGCTCTTCCCTTGCCTCCATCTCTCTGCCGGGCGGCATCACCTCCATCGGCGAGAAGGCATTCTATGACTGCAAGAGCCTGACGAGGATAGAGCTTCCAGAGGGCGTGACCTCCATTGGCGACAATGCCTTCGGATGGTGCACCTCGCTTGAGGAGATTGCGATTCCTGCCAGCGTATCTGCGATAGGCGAGAAGGCATTCTACAACTGCTGCTCCCTGAAAGGAATCAGCATTCCAGATGCAGTATCGCGCATAGAGGACGAAGCTTTCGGCAAATGCTCATCTCTGACCGAGGTGACAATCCCAGCGAGCATTGTCTCCATCGGCTATGGAGCATTCGAGTACTGCGATAAGCTGTCAGATGTTTACAATCTGTCGCTCGAGCCCCAGAGGGTTAACTACACTTCCTTTGGTCAGGATGTAACGATCCACGTCACAGCCGGATACAAGGAAGCGTACGAGTCTGCCAAGGCATGGAATGAGATGAAGATAGTGGATGACATCAAGAACGAGGCCGACGGCATCGCAGCTGCAAGCAAGTCAGACGCAGTTCCAGTAGCCCGCTACTCCCTGAATGGCTCAAGAATGTCAAATTCCCATGCCAAGGGAATAGTCATACTGAAGATGAGCGATGGAACTGTAAAGAAAGTGATAGAGCAATAACTACCCCCCAAAAAGAGCAACGCTAAAAGGCAAGACCTATTAGCGTTGTTTTTTTGTTATTATTGGCAATGCTTTCGTGTGAAGTGAACGCTCGTTTTGTATTGCTATAACGCAATTATGCATACAAAAACTTGCAATCAAACAACAAAATTGCTAACTTTGCATCATCTAACGAAACTTTTCTATGAAATTATCTGACTTCTTGAATATTTCTGCGGTGTCGCTCATAGCAGCTTGTTTCCTTCCTGCAATCACGAGTTTCACCGTAAGTCCTCTTCTGCCCAAATGGTATCTTTTCATCATTACAATATCACTATCGGCAGTTGTATGCTCATTGGTGAAGATATTCAAGAGAAGCACAAATCTTATATCTGATATACGAACAGTCTTTCATAAATTGCCAGAGCTAATTGTAGGGATTGCTCTATGTGAATGTCTTTATACTTTATTCGTAGTTGCTGCAAATGCTGCGTCACGACAGTGGGTGGTTGGAACTTTCGATAATCCAGCAGGATTGGCTGTATGCATTTCTATAGCCATTCCGTTGGTGGTAGAGTCTATGAATTATAAAAAGACAAAATTTCAGGTAGCAACAGATATTGTCATATTATGCCTATATGTAGTCGTGCTATTGTTGACAAAGTCAAGAACCGCAATTATTTTCCTTGCGCTATATGCTGCTATATATGCGTTTAAGCATCTGAGAATTAAAAATATAATTAAAATTGTATTTGCATTAGCTCTTACTATTGCTGTTGCAGTATTCGTAGTAACTAATAAGAAAGACTCTACTACGGGCAGAAGCTTTATCTTGCAGAATTCGATAGAGCTGATAAAAAAGAAGCCAGTGACAGGCTATGGATTCAGAGGGTTTGAGAAAAACTACATGCATCAGCAAGAATCATTCTTTCGTGCAAATTCAGACAGCGAGTATGCATTTCTCGCAAGTGAAATCAATCATCCATTGAATGAATTCGTGTACATACAGGTGAATTATGGAATCTTTGGACTGCTTGCTTTCTTAGCAGTTTTCATTGTTCCATTCATTATAGCTTTTAAGACGAAAGACAGCAAACTGATTCGGCTTCAGTACTCTGTGCTTGCAGTATTGATTTTCTCGCTATTCTCATATCCTTTTGCATACCCACTTTGTTGGTTGGTGATGATTTTGGATGCAATTCTTGCTCTCAACGCAATATGCCCGATAGTTGATTTATATGAAAGTTTGAAATTCAAAAACTTTGCTTATGCAGTATCTGGCCTTTCGTTCGCCGCGGTTTTATGCTTTGTTTCTTATGATGCTATTCAAGAATACAGATGGCATAAAGCATGGGAGAAAGTCTCGCATGGTGATGTAGAGGGAATAGCAGATTATAATGATCTATTGCCATATTTTGCAAAGAACTATCACTTTATGCATAATTATGCTTGCGAGTTATATTTCACAGAAAAATATGATGAGGCAGCAGTAATTGCTGACAAGTCAATAGCCTATGTGGATGGATATAAAACTCGTCTGTTGGCAGGCGGAGCGTATTTGATGCAGAAGAAGTATGCAGAGGCAATCAATCATTTTGAGAGTGCTCACTACATGTGTCCTTCTCGTTTTGGACCTCTTGAAGGCTTGTACATTTCATACAGAGAGACAAAACAAGTTGACAAGCAGAAGCAAATTGCCGATCTTATTCAGCGGATGCCTATAAAGGTTCAGCATCCAGAGGCACTTAGAATAAAAGAACAATGCAAATAAATGGAAATGAGGCATTTTATCAGAATTATAGCTATTAAAGACAATTACATTGCAAGCATTGCCGTCCTTTTGGCATTCGTGTGCTGTTTGTTTTATCTGTCATCCTGTCGTAACAGTTCTTCTGGCAAGCATGAGGCAAATGCAAAGCAATTCAAAGAGGTGTATTACACTACACCAAACATAGGTGAAGGGGTGAATGAAGTAGCGGGTGTCATATTGCATCATACCGCAGTGCCAACGATCAACGATGCTCTTGGCATCCTTTGCTCTCCTTTTACAGAAGTGAGTTGCCATGCATTGATAGATACTGATGGCACACGCTACATTTTAGCAAAGCCAACTGACATCACGTGGCATGCAGGATATTCAAGACTTCATGACAGAGAGAAGTGTAATCAGTTCACTATTGGCATAGAATTTCAGGGTGATACGACAATCGAGCCGCTCACTGAATCACAAATCAATAGTGCTATAGAGTATCTTCTTCCTATAATCTCAGAATATAACATTCCTATTGACAATATTGCAACTCATGAATATGTGCGCCAGGAGTGGAACAAGGTGCATAATGATTCGGTTCCAGACAAATGTGATATTGCTAATTCTGAATATGTCCGATTCATGGGTATCCTAAATGAAAAATTAAGGTAATGATTGTACGAATAATAAGTATAGATAAACATAATGCCTGATAGATGAAACAAATACTTATTACATTAGTTATGTTGATTCTGGTGTCTTGCTCAGCAGAGCATGATGGAATGCCTATGCCAATGGCCAGTGGCATGGCAATAAGCAGGACACGAAGTTTGGCTGACGCAATAGAGATTGCAAAAGCTTCGGTCAGCATGCTTGAAGGGAGAAGGGCAACACGTGGTGGATGGACGAATGGTAGGGTGGTTGATGCTGATTCTGTGTATGTGATTTCTTCGGCAAGCACTCGCTGGTCTTCCTCTGCTGACACGTTGCTATACATCGTCAATTTTGAGCGTAATCAAGGATTTGCAGTAGTGTCAGGCTCAATAAACACAGAAGGACTGCTTGCAATTACAGAATCGGGGCATTATTCCTCACATGAGAGTGGGGGAGGGGATAGTGTAGATGAGTTCTTGAGTTTGGCGCAAGCATACGTTGCTGCTGCGGATTCATCAGCCAATGAAGAATCTGTGCTTGGCTATGCTTCTGACACTATTCATTATTATTGCGGACCGTATATTGACGTGGCATGGGGACAGGTGGGTGCGCCTTCTAAGTATTGTCCGAATAATATTGCTGGCTGTGTGCCTGTGTCTATTGTGCAAATGATGTCATATTATGAGTATCCTGCTGATATTGACATTACATACGATGGAAGGGATGTGACGAAGCAGCATCTGGATTGGAATGACATGAATAGGCACGCAAGGCCTTGTCCTGATGAGTGTACGGCAAGCGACAGCGCGCATAATGCTTTAGGCAGGCTTTTCCGCCAGGTTGGTGAGCTGACAAATAGTCGCTATGTTGATGGAGCTACCGCTACAAATTCTTCTGAGAGTGCTCAGCCATGCTTCAAGGCATTGGGTTATAAGACAGGGAACTGGGAAGATTATGAGGCGAGATGCTCTGTCTCTCCATTAGCAGACGGGCATTTGTTGCTTGTGCGAGGGAACAGAATGAATGAGAATGGGACGGTGTATGGCCACACATGGGTAGTGGATGGGTTTTATGCCATGACCATAAGAACGGCAGCTGATGGTGCCGGGGGAGAGGATGCAGAATCATTCACAACAACATACTACAATCATATCAACTGGGGATGGAATGGCTCCAGCAATGGCTATTTCTTGGATAACGTGTTTGATACGTCATTGCGCTTGAATCATCCAATGAATGTATATCCAGATGTGTCAACTGCAAGGAATTACAATATTGATATTAGGTATCTGGAAGCGTATCCAGATACATGCAGCGACTCTGGTTCTCCTAATAGCATACAAGGCATTTCTATACTCCGATGATTCTTAATGGCTTGTATAGGACGCGGCGCACTCGGCGCAGCTTGTGCCACAGCTTGCCGTTGGATAGCCATCTCTCTGAGCGGCAATTGATGGTTTTTCCGTTTGGACGCGTGCATGTGGTGAGGATGCCGAGAATCTCTGTACTTGGGAGAGATTCTTCGCGGTAGATGTTGCCATCGCCCAGCATGTGGTAGATGCCTTTCGCCTTGCGAATGAGGCGGTGAGTCATGTAGTTGCCTTGCCACTGATAGAAGACTGCGGTGTAGAGCGGCAGGTCCTCGCCTTTGTAGGGAATCAAGGTGATGGTGTCGCCGCTATGGATGAACGGGTACATGCTTTCGCCGTTTACAGTGATTGTTACTTCTTTGCCTTGGCGCAACTGCTCTGCAGTTTCGGCAAAGAATGAGTTGGGCAAGGATATGGTGCGCATGAAAGGATTATTTATTGAAGACTGTTTGACATGAGAGCTGTGCTGCGGCTGCATCAGGTAGGCACTCGAGATGGAAGAAAGGAATGCGTGAGAGAATCTTGTCGAGTGTGGCTGAGATGCCGTCGTAGAGATGGTCGTCGTAGGCGAAGTCTGGTGGGCAAGATGGGTGGATTGCAGCGTAGGCCTCGAGGATGTTGAGTCGGCGAATCTTGTTGTGAGGTGCTTGTGAGAGGCGGACGCAGCCTGCGAGAGGGTAGCGCTCGTTCTTGTAGCAAGGTGTCTTGCCGCTCCATGGACTGCCATAAACGAAGATGTCGCCGTCGATGGCGCGTATGATAGGGCTGTCGTCGTTGAGCAGGGTTGCGCCTGGAATGTTTTCGCGCCAGAGACGCGTGTGTGTGCTCTTGCCAGTGCCGCTTTCCCCAAGGAAGAGGACGTTTCGTCCTTGGTAGGTGATGGTGCTGGTGTGGATAGGCACAGTGTCGAGGTGAGACGTGGCAATGCCGAAGGCAATCCAGATGATGAAGCGGATCATGCGCTGAGACATTGGGGTGTCGCTGATGTTGCCTTTGAGGTAGAAGGTCGGTATGTCCTTTGTACACCAGAGGGTTAAGCCTTCTGACTCGGTTGGGGTCATTGTGAAGATGTACCCGCTGGCTGTGGTGCCAAAGGTGCTGTTGATGTGCTCGCCATCTTCGGAGATGAAAGTGTAGAGGGACTCCTTGACGGCAGGAACGATCATGGTGCTTGTGCCTTCGGAGGTGATGGTGAGAGCTGGGGTTGAGTCAGATGGTGACTCTATTGCGAATGGTGCGAAGCCGTCGAGGGAGGCTACGCTGCTGATGAGATCTGTGCCTTGGATTTGGAGGATGTGATCTGCTATTTTATAGGATTGCTGTGTCATATTTAGTCTTCGTTTATTGTGATGATGCGGTCGCAGAGGGTGAGGGATGTCTCACGGTGTGCGATGATGATTATAGTGAGCTCTCGGTGAGTGTTGGAGAGGTCGGTGATTGCTTGATTGATTTCGGATTCTGTTTGGTTGTCGAGCGCTGAGGTCGCTTCGTCGAAGAAGAGGACTTCGGCTTGCTTGTAGAGAGCACGGGCTATGCCTATGCGTTGCTTCTGTCCGCCGGAAAGGCGGCTGCCGTACTCGCCGAGGTGGGTGTCGATGCCTTCGGGAAGGGTGTTGAGCCAGTCGAGGAGCTGTACTTGCTCGAGCACGTGGCGCACTCGACTCTCGTCTATCTCGTCGCAGCCAAGGGCTACGTTCTGAGCGAGGGATCCTTGCACGATGAAGATTTCCTGTGGCACATAGCCAGCCAGCTTGTGCCAGGCGTGGATGGATTGAGGATTGAGCAGCTGGTTGTCGATGTGGATGCTGCCTTTTGTGGCAGGGAAGAATCCCAATAGTATATTGAATAATGTGGATTTGCCTGAACCGCTCACGCCACGGAGACCTACGCGCTCGCCTTTGCGGATGACGCATGAGAAGTCGTGGAAGATCTCTCCACCGTCGGGGAAGGTGAAGTTGAGGTGGTCAACTTTGATTTCGTGGTTGAACGATATTGTATCGAGTTCGTTTTCTACTTTCAGTTCTTCTTCGTCTTTGATGCCATCAGCTACGGTGGTGATGGTGTGGCGATAGGTTTGGAGTGTGGTCCAGCATCCCATGATGCCGCGCACTGCAGGGATGAGACGGAAGGCTGCCACGGCAAATACGCCGCTCATGATACGTATGTCGCCATCGCCGATGCATAGAAGCAGGGCAAGGCCGACAACGATGGATGCTTCACTCACCATCTGAGGAAGCATGGCAATGGTTTCCATGCGGAAGCGGCACTTGTTGATGAGATCGAGGCCGTCGCTGAATGATGTCTGGAGGGAATGGAAGGCGTCGTTGATCTCCAGTTCTGCATAGCCTCGGAATGCTTCAACCACGGTGCGAGCTTGCTTGCGGCGTGCCTCAAGTTCTTCAAGGCCGTATTTGCGCGCTCTGACTTTCACTACTTTGATGTATATGTAGATGAGTGGTATGAAGCCTATGCATAGCAAAAGACCAGCCTTTGGCGACCAGATGATAAGCGCCAAGACCATGAGCAGGACGAGGAGTATCTGGCCTGTTATTGCCATGAGCGGATTGAGAATGTTCAGGCAGAAGGCATAGCAGATGAAATTGACCTCATGTCCCAGCTGCACGCTGCTTTTGCTCTTGAGGAAGAGGAGTCCGCGACGATAGTAGTTGCAGAACATGCGGTAGCTGAACTGCGAGTACAGTCGCAGCAAGAAGCGGCTCTGCACGCGCGTGAGAGCCATGTACAGCAGCGACTTGACTATGATGAAAACAAATACTCCTGCGCTCACGAGCAGTGCCTTAGGTATGTCGGGCTTGTCGCCAAGCACGATGACGAGCACGGGCAATAAGGACGCTATACCGGCAAAGTCAAGCAGAGCTTTGATAAGTACCGATAGCGCCACCCATAGGCATTTGCGCCTTTCCTCTTGGGGCAGGAGATTGAAGATTTGCTTGAACATTAGCTGATGATGTCGCAGCCCTTGAGGGCATCAATCCACTTTGATGCGTCTGTTGCTGCAAGAGCGTCGTCGATGCCGTATTTGCCAATGAGGTATGCGGCTACGTCTTCGGCTGTGAAGTCCTTGCCTGCAAATTCGTTCCAGAGCTCAACGGCTGTAGAGTTGAGGTCGATGACGCTTGTCATGTCTGCATTGACATTGCCCTGGAGCACCACGAGGTTGACGCCAGCAACGCTTCTAACTTTGTATTTTGGATTAATTCTCATATATTATTTATATAATGTGTGAAATTTTGTGCAAAGTTAGCACAAATGGAGGGAAAAGGCAAAAAAAGGGACGATTTTTTTGCTGTGAAGTGTGTATGGCGCTTTTGGTGGTGTTAAAAGAGGGGTGAGTGGCGAAACAAATGCTGTAGGATTTGTTACATTGACGAATATATGCGATGCACTATCAGCGGTATATACATTATTATTCTTAACTTTGTGTCGGAAAACAAGAAATTAACATTAAGAATAACAACCGTAACTGACAATGAAAAAAGTTTCTTTGACAAAGCGCATGGTGACAGCCTTGGCGTTGGGCATCGCCACCTCATTCAGCGCTAACGCCCAGAA
>JAZRYI010000042.1:0-8343 GCA_045600665.1 Bacteroidaceae bacterium | reverse complement strand
GGAAGTGAAAAACTGCTTTTCCTTTGGAGTCAACTTGAGATTCCCTCAACAAAGGCGGGAAAGAACTCTTGTTCTATAGAAGATTTGAAAATAAAGTTGTTACTTTGTAATTGAAACAGGTGTGCAAGAGGGATACGTCCCTTCTTGCATCTTAAAGAAATACGCAATTAATATTGCAAAATGGAGGGAAACTGAAAATCTTCTTTTCCTTTGGGACAGTTGATGGGCAATGTGCTCCTCGCTTTTTTTGTTTGCGACAAAAAAAACAACAATAATTTGTAAAAAACGGCTACAAACACTATCTTTGCACAAATAACAATCAATAGCAAAAAGAAAACATAAATCTAAGGCATTATATGAACTGTCGCAAACTCTTGTTCGCAGCAAAAGCTGCAACATATAATTCACGCCACATGCTCGCATTGGCACTTCTTTGCATTTCGCATACTGCATTGGCACAAAACTGGATAGACATCACCGACATGCATATCGCAAATCCTAACTATGACGGCAACAACTATTCCTTCTGGGATGGCACGCCCCTGTCAGGCTACAACCCTTGGGACAACGCCGAGCACTACGAGAGGACGTTCGACACTTATCAGTACATCTACGACCTTGAGCCAAACAGCAAATACCGAATCAGCCTCGATGCATTCTACAGATCGGGCAGCGCAAGCAGCGACTGGAATCACTTCCGCTCCAGCAACTCTGAGGACTATCAGTATGCGCGACTGTACGCAATAACCAATGCCAACTACTTCGACACAGGCATCATGCTGCTTGGCAATGGCGCTGTCAGCCAGTCGTTAGGCGGAGAAACATCGTCGGTGGATGGATGGTCTAAAGTGGTGCCAAACAACATGGAGGCTGCCCACTACTGGTTTGAGGCTGGCTACTACCACAACACACTCGAGTTCGACACAGACGAATATGGCGACGCATACATCGGCATTCGCAAGGACGAGTGGGTGTCGGAAGACTGGGTATGCATCGACACATGGAAGCTGGAGCACTTTGGCAAACTCGTTGCACCGCAGAGCATCACACTCTCTTCCTCATCGCTCAGCCTTACGCTCACCGAAGAGAAATACCTGTCTGCCGATGTGCAGCCATCCAACACCACCTACCGCAACGTCACTTGGACATCGAGCGATGAATCTATCGCCATCGTCGATGCCACAGGCAAGGTGACAGCCGTTGGCTATGGCACATGCCAGATCACAGCCACCACGTATGACGGTACGAAATCAGCAAGCTGCTCTGTCACAGTCAAGAACTCTGATGCCTCTGCCGACGTGCTGGTCATCAACGAGATAATGTCAGCAAACGTGGACATGTTCCTCGACCCATCCTTCAACTATGGTTCGTGGATAGAGCTCTACAACCCTACCAACAATGCTGTAGTGCTTGGCGCACTGTACGTCACTGACGACCCTGAAAACCTCAAGAAGCACAAATTGCCAACAAACTACGGCATCGTGCCAGCCAAAGGCTACCGCACGATGTGGTTTGACCACTACGGCATCTGGAACGAAGGCGAGACAAAGCAGATAGCTTTCAAGCTCGACTATGATGGCGGCACTATCATCATCAGCGATGGCACCAAGATTCTCGTGCAGCAAGACTACCCTGAAGCCATCAGCCGCACAAGCTATGCGCGCACCAAGGATGGCGGCAGCGAGTGGGGCATTGCCACTATCCCTACACCTGGCAAGACTAACGCTGGATGCACCTTCGCCGCAGAGCAGATTGAAGCGCCTGTGGTCGATACAGATGGCCAAGTGTTCGAAGGCTCGCTCACCATCAAGGTGACAAAGCCTGCAAACACTACGCTTTACTACACCACCGATGGATCTGTGCCAACAAAGAGCAACGGCAATACGAGTTCAACGGGACGCTTCAGCATCACGAAATCAGCAGTATATCGCTTTCGCCTCTTCAAGGACGGAATGATACCATCCAACGTAGTAACACGCTCGTACATAAAGAAAGACCGTGACCTCCTGTTCCCTATAATCTCCGTAGTCACCGACCAGGATAACATCTACAGCAACGAGATTGGTCTCTTCCAGAGAGGCCCTAACGGGCGCGCTGGCAATGGTCAGGACGACCGATGCAACTGGAACATGGACTGGGATCGTCCAGTCAACTTCGAGTACATCACCGCAGATGGCGACTACGCTCTCTCTCAGGAGGTTGACATGTCCATGTGCGGTGGATGGAGCCGTGCGTGGACTCCGCACTCATTCAAGCTGAAGGCAGCCAAATACTATATGGGCAAGAACTCCATGGACTGCCAGTTCTTTGCCGACAAGCCATACCTCAAGCACAAGGTGCTGCAGATACGCAATGGCGGCAACGACACAGGCAACCGCATCAAGGACGCTGCACTGCAAGAGATAGCGCGCCGCAGCGGACTCTATGTTGATGGTCAGGCTTGGCAACCAGTGCACGTGTACATCAATGGCAAATTCTACGACAATCTCAACATGCGCGAGCCAAACAACAAGGATTTCGCCAATGCAAACTACGGCATTGATGCCGACTATATGGATCAGTTCGAGATGTCGCCAGACTCTGGATACGTGCAGATGCGCGGCACAAAGGAGTCTTTCAACCGTCTCTACAATCTCAGCAAGAACGCAACCGACAAGTCGTCATATCAGGAAATATGCAAGTTGCTGGATATTGACGAGTTCCTCAACTACATGGCTGTAGAGCTCTACCTCGGCAACTGGGACTGGCCGCAGAACAACGTCAAGGGATTCCGCGACCAAAACGATGGCAAATTCCACTTCGTACTCTTCGACCTCGATGGATCACTCTCCACCGACACACCATTAGACACCTTCTTCGGCAAGAAGAACTACTCCTTCGACGGTCTGCGAGGCGAGGATGCGTTCGGCAACTCCCTCTGGGGCACAGGCAAGAGAGAAGAGATACAGTTGGTGACGATATTCGAGAACCTCCTGCGCAACGACACCTTCCGCAAGAAGTTCATCGACACCTTCTGCATCGTAGCAGGATCAGTGTTCGACCCTGAGTTCAGCAAGAACATCATACGCGAGATGGCTGCCTACAACGAGGTGGGCGGTATATGGTCGTGGAACACAGCCAACGAAATCATCAGCAATCTCTCATGGCGCCAGTACGGCATGGTAAACCATCTCCGCAACCATAAGTCGATGAATCTGAGTAGCGATCCTGTGGAAGCAGCAATCTCAAGCAATGCCGAAGGCGCTAAGATCCTGATCAACGACATGATTGTGCCAACAGGCAAGTTCGCTGGCAGACTCTTCGCACCAGCCACCATCAAGGCCGTTGCGCCTGCAGGCTACAAGTTCGTGGGATGGAGCGTTTCGGCAGCTGGCAGCAGCGGAACAGCCCTCTTCGAAAGCGGTTCAAACTGGAAATACTACGACAAGGGTTCGCTGGACGGCAAGGGCTGGCAGAAATCTGCCTACTCAGACACCTCTTGGAAAAGCGGCAAGTCGCCTATCGGTTATGGCAAAAACCAGAACACCGTCACTGAAAGCTACCGCCCTACATACTACTTCCGCAAGACCATCACCCTCGACGATGCGCCAGGCTCAGCCGACGTATTCACGCTCGACTACACCCTCGACGATGGCATGATTCTCTATGTGAATGGCACAGAAGTGGCACGCGACAACATGCCATCAGGCAATGTCACCTACGACTCTTACGCCAGCACATACGCCAACGACAATCCTAACCACGGCTCACTCACCATCCCTGCAGCACGCTTTGTCAAAGGCAGCAACACCATTGCCGTTGAGGTGCACAACAACTCCAGCAGCTCGTCTGACATCCTTTGGGACGCAACCCTCTACCACAAGTCTATGACCGACGGAACGCAGTTCGACATCATCGACACCAACGACGAATATGCCTTGCCTAAATCAGGCAAAATCTCTCTCACTGCCGTATTCGAGCCAGTGAGCAGCCCAACCATCCTCATTGCCAATGGCACTATGCCAGTCAAGATCAATGAGGTGAGCGCAGCCAACGACATCTATGTCAACGACCACTTCAAGAAGGATGACTGGTTCGAGCTCTACAACACCACCGACGAGCCTATCGACATCGCTGGCATGTACATCTCCGACAATCCTGCCAATCCACAGAAGTTCCAGGTGCCTGCTTCCGACAACCTTAACACAATCATCCAGCCTCACAGCCACCTCGTGCTCTGGGCAAGCAAGCGCGACATGACAGGCAGCCATATCTACACAGGCTTCAAGCTGGGCAACAATGATGGCGAACAGATCATCCTCACAAGCGAGAACGGCGAGTGGTCCGACACCCTCACCTACATTGAGCATGGTGCAAAGGAGACCGTAGGCCTCTTCCCTGACGGCGGCAACAAGGTGTATCGCATGGGACACCCAACCGTAGGCAATGCCAACGAGATAAACAGCAACTCAGAGTATCTCTACACCTACGTATATAATAAAGAAGACAAGCCACAGACCTTCACGCTCGACCTTGCTCAGGGCTGGAACTGGATTTCGCATCCTCTCACCCGCAGCATCGACATCAGCGAAGTGAACGCTAACGCAACACAGATTCTCAGCCAGACAGCATCAGCCACCAAGGATGCCACCCTCGGCTGGACGGGCACGCTCGCCTCGCTCCTCTCATCCGAAGGCTACAAGATCAATATGTCACTCGACACCGAGTGCACCTTCAATGGGCAATTCCTTGCCGACGATGCAGCCATCACGCTGAAGAAGGGCTGGAACTGGATCAGCTATCCACGTCTCGGCACACAGCCGCTCTCTTCTGCCCTCTCAGCATTCCAGGCAAGCGAGGGTGACATCATCGTGGGACAGGAAGGCTTTGCCACATACGAAAACGGCGCTTGGAGCGGCTCGCTCGAAACTCTCGACTCTGGCTCAGGCTACATCTACTACTCTTCCGTTCCATCAGCCATTACCTTTGCCCCTGCCGATAAGCATGCACACCCACGAGCAGCCTTCCGCGCTCAGCCTCGCCGCGTGTGGAACGCCAACTCCACCTCCCACCCTGACGTGATGGGCATCGTGGCAAGCATCACAGTCAATGGCGTGCCAGACAACAGCGCCACATACAGCATTGGCGCATTCTCCGACGATGGCGAATGCCGCGGTGTGGGCAAGTACATAGACGGCAAGCTCTTCCTCACCGTCTATGGCGAAGGCAGCGAGCACATCACCTTCAAGGCATCTGATGCCTCTGGCATAGTGTACGACATCAAGGAATCCTACACATTTGCATCCGATGTACACGGCAGCCGCAAGTCGCCAGTAACTCTCACCATCGGCGCAGCCACCGACATCGCCACACTCAAGACAAACCCATCCGTCGAGCATGCAGCATACTACACCCTCAACGGCATCTCTGCAGGCACATCCAAGCAGTCCCTCGCCCAGGGCATCTACATAGCAAAATACACCCTTCTGGATGGCAATGTAATAACAAAGAAAATAATCATCAAATAACCATGAATAAAACTCTAACCGCTATCGCAATGGGATTGGCAATGTCGCTCTCTGCCAATGCCCAGTTGCTCAAAACCACAGTCGCTCAAGGAGAGATTGAAGGTGAATTGTTCGAGGGCTTTGCCCTCTACCGTGCCATCCCATACGCCGAGGCACCAGTCGGCAACCTCCGTTGGAAGAATCCGGTGCCAAAAGCCCCATGGAAGGGCGTGTACCGCGCTGAGAAATGGGGCGGCCGTCCTTGGCAGCAAGTAGATCCAAACCAGAATGGCAACGACATACCATGCAGCGAAGACTGCCTCTACCTCAGTGTAGAGACACCAGCCAAGTCAGCCTCCGAGCGTCTCCCAGTCTTTGTCAACATCCACGGCGGCGGCTTCGCCACAGGTTCATATAGTGGCACTCAGGAGAGCTTCGTGCGTGAAGGCATCGTGTATGTCAGCATCGAGTATCGCCTCGGAGCATTAGGCTTCATGGCACACCCAGAGCTCGCCAAGGAGTCGGGCAACGGCATCTCTGGCAACTACGGCATCTACGACCAGATCTGCGCTCTCAACTGGATTCACGACAACATCGCAGCCTTTGGCGGCGATCCTAACCAGGTCACCATCTGCGGCGAATCCGCAGGCGGCATCTCCGTCAGCATCCTCTGCGCCTCTCCTCTCTGCAAGGGACTCTTCCAGCGCGCCATCAGCGAGAGCGGCAGCAACTTCTGCCCTATCGTGACAGGCTCAGGCATGAGTGCAGCCATGAAGCAGGCGCAAGTGGCAGCTGCAACAGGCACTGAGTTTCAGAAGAAGATGGGAGCCAAGAACATCAAGCAGATGCGCAAGCTGAGTGCCGAGTCGCTGATAAAGAACACCACAAGCGAAAACTTCTGGCCAGTAGTAGATGGCGTCGCCATCACCGACGACCAGTACAAGCTCTATGAACTTGGTCAGTACAACGATGTCGATGTCATCGCAGGCTACAATTCCGACGAGGGCAGCCTCTTCATGTATCAGATGCAGCTCGACCAGTACCGCCAGGCACTCAAGTCACAGTTTGGCGACTGGGCAGACAAAGCGATGGAGGCATATCCAGCCACCAACGACCGCGAAGCACTCTATGCCGTACAGGACATCTTCCGCGACCAAGCCTTCGGCTACGGCACATGGGCATGGTGCAACCTTCAGACCAAAACAGGCAAAGGCAAAGTATATATGTACTACTTCGACCAGCTCTCGCAGAACACCCTCGTCAAGAACACCCGTGGCGCTACGCACGTAGCAGAAATGCCATTCATCTATGGTTGGAACTGGGGCTCGATGACCGACACCGACACCCACATGGCACAAATCATATCGCAATACTGGATCAACTTCATCAAGACAGGCAATCCAAATGCCGACGGTCTCCCATACTGGACCACCTATCGCCAGGGCGAAGCCACAGTGATGAACATGCACAACGGATTCTCCCTCACCAAAGCACCCAACCAAAAGCAGATGGACTTCTACGAGAGCTATTTCGGTTCAATGCGAAAAGCGAGATGATGCATTTATTTTGTCATATCACACAATTTCGTTTAATTTGCAATCATTAATAAAACATCAACAACAAAACCTAACACACTATGAAGAAAGAAAATAACCTTAAAAAGAAGGCACTTGCTATGCGAGGCATAGCCAAATGCTTTGCTGTCGTGCTTGCACTGCTGTCTCTCATCTCATGCGAGCAGCTTGATTTCAATCACCTGGACAGCGGAACTACCAAAATCACTCTGCGCGTGAAACAGTTTGAACAGATGAGCTTCGACAATGTCACCAGAGCAGCAAGCAATCCTGTAGATGTGTGCACACATATTGACATTGCGGTGTTTGACGAAGAAGGCAACAAAACTACAGTAACACAAAAAGCTGGAGACAGCAATTTCGGAACAGCTGTTTTGCAATTGGAGCAAGGCAAATACAAACTTGTTGTGGTTGCACAAAATGGAACAGGAAAATCCACTATGACATCTTTGACTGAGGTTGGTTTCACAAACAACAAGGAATTGCCAGATATATTCTCTTGCTGCGAAGACCTCGTGGTAGGCGAAGACAGCAAGGAAATCGATTTAGTGCTGGAAAGACGAGTGGCAATGATACAATTTGTCTTCACCGATGAGTCGATTCCAGAAAACATCACAAAGATGAAATTCTACTATACAGGCGGCTCTTCCACTCTCGACCCTTCAACAGGTTTCGGCGCAAAGCTTTCGAAGCAGACAGAGTATCGCGACATTGCAACTGCAATAAAGAACAGCGACGGACATTTGGTATTCAATTTATACACAATTCCTCACGAGATCAACGACGAACTGAATATCAAGATCACAGCGATGGACGAAAGCAATAACGAATCATTCGAAGCCGACTTCAACAACGTACCAGTCACAGTGAACAAGGTCACTCAATTTGTCGGAGCATTTTTCACTACAACTCCTGCAATGGGCACAAACTCTGTGTCAATGAAGATAAACGCAGAATGGGCTGGCACAACAACCACCCTTTTCTAACTATTACTGTCCGCTAAACAAGATAAATCATAAACAAAAGAAAGGGCTGATTCCATTTTGTGGAGTCAGCCCTAATTGCTATCTTTGTTTTTACCACAAAACCCAGATAACATGCACAAAGGTACATATTTCTTCGGACAGCCGGCACAATGCAAGGGGACGTATCCCTCTTGCACACCTGTTTCAATTACAAAGTAACAACTTTATTTTCAAATCTTCTATAGAACAAGAGTTCTTTCCCGCCTTTGTTGAGGGAATCTCAAGTTGACTCCAAAGGAAAAGCAGTTTTTCACTTCC
>JAZRYI010000041.1:0-69130 GCA_045600665.1 Bacteroidaceae bacterium | reverse complement strand
TACATCCTTGGCATATCTGAATTTCTGGTAAACTGGCCATACTTTTGTCTCGAACACATGCTTAAACCTTTCCATGTTTTCCTCCATAGGCTGCTCTTCAAAGAACTCGCTGAAAAAAACATCGTCTTTTCCATCACTTGTCACCTGTCGGATTGGGCCTCCAATGGCTCCTCTGAAATCTTGCTTCCCATCAGTAACCTCATACAGAATTTCATTCAAGGAACAAGAATGAATATGCACGCTCATCTGATAATAATAGTAATGAAAGCGAAAGTGTGTTTGTGGAAGATCTAACAAATGCCACACTATGTCACCATTTGAAGCATTTGTCAATACTCCTTTTTTCACCTTGAATCCATAAGTTGCAAGGTATGCCTTTACGGCTTTCTCCATTTGTCGTTTGAAAGTCATTTTTATTGCAAATTTATAGAATTATTTATATATATACAAATCAACGGAGTATTTTTCTATTATTTTTTGGGGAACACCATAAAATTCCATTGCTTTATTCCCTGTAATTGTTATTACCACATTATCTCCAGATTTGAAAAGAGGAAATATTATACTTTGGTTTTTTGTGAATCTTGCAAAGGGTCCGGCTTTTGATTCTACAATATGCAATATTCCATTTTCATCAAGGTATAATAGATCCGCTCTGTATGGTACGCCATTGACAGATAGTGGAACCTCTTTTACGAATTGATTTGGGCCAAGCTCTAAATCGTCTATAGTCAATTGAACTCCATACTGCCCCTTTGCGTAAGGTCTCATCGCATTCCAGTTGTCAGGCAGTCGGCCCATAGAAACATTCTCTGTATATAAGAAATCGCCACCACTAATGCTCTTGATTGTTGTTTCAGGCTTTATATAGTTCCCTTCCAAATCCGATCTAATTCCCTTTGACACATAATCAGGCATTGGCAAAGGACGGCGAGCCGCTCCCGTCAAAATATTGACTCCGTTTTTATATGCAGAGAAGCCTCCTGCTATTCCTCCTGTTATACCATTTGTTATGGCAGAAGACATGAATGCGGATTGGAAGCCATCCATGAAATCACCTCCATGCATATTTGAGTTTAGTCCAGCCGTAATTCCACCGCCTAATCCTCCCATTACAAATCCGCAAGCAAAACCAGGGATTATACCAACACCTAAGCTTGCACCAATTCCTTGAACGGCTCCGCCTAATGCACCAATGCCAGCATAAGCAAGAAAATCTCCAATATCATCGATGTCGTTCCAATTGTTAGCTACATTCATAATAGCTCCAACTCCTGCCCCAATTAAGACTGGTGCCCAAATGAATTCACCATCAGGGTCAACATACATGCTTGGGCAATTATTTCCATAGATATATGGATTAAAGCCTAAGATTGATCTCGTATCATCGTAATCTGGATCTGGCGAAAGGAAACGGCCTATGAAAGGATTGTAAAGACGAGCATTCAGGTTGATCAATCCATACTCTGAATAATACTCTTGTCCGAGGAATCCCCTGTAGAATATATTTCCATTATCACTTCCATTGTCGTATTCGGATGCAGTAACCTCTCCGTTGGAATCACAGTAGCGTCCCCACGGATCATAATAGAACTGCTTGACCTGAAGAGAGTCAGACATGCCAGTGATGCTGCCTAATTCATCCCTATAAATCTGCCATACTTTTATCTGACCATTACGAATTTCTGCAACAGCCTTTGCAGTCAAAGCATCGCCTCCTATGTAGAAGTATCTTTTAGGTGAAGAAGGCACTTCGTCCTGCACTTCATACTGACCATCCACATAGAAACGAATGAAATCCACTTCCGTATCAGGTGGAAGCATAACTCCATTTTCCACTCTCTCCTGAGATAAGTAGTTCTGCTTTATGCAGCTAATTTTATTTTTGTCGGCATCGTAATCAATTTTGATGTCGCTTTCATAACCATACCCAGGAACTATGTTTGCGATATAATATGGGCGATTGTTGCCATTGTATGAAATCGACAGGGATTTATTTCCCCACACGCTTGTGTCTGGTTCTCTAACACTTGCAAGCCTATATCCATTATACGTTATGCTCCTCTGAGCTCCCTCCATGGTGACATTGCCCCTTGGGTCATAGCTAT
This sequence comes from Bacteroidaceae bacterium, assembly GCA_045600665.1. Lineage (GTDB taxonomy): Bacteria > Bacteroidota > Bacteroidia > Bacteroidales > Bacteroidaceae > Minthosoma. Next base: position 67,022 of record JAZRYI010000041.1, on the reverse strand, counting down.
ACGATTTCCCATTCCATGAAATGAGCTGATTATAATCATCATATTCGTAGTCTTTTCCATCTTTGTTTGCTATTCTGCCATGTTCGTCATACTGGTAGGAATGCTGCAACAGAACAGGGCTATTTGAAGAACTATTCCTAACGGAGGATACGCTTGAGAGGATATTTCCTCTATCATTATACACACATTGAGATGACGAAAGCCAATCGTTGTATGAGGCTACATTTCCATGTGCATCTTCAGCAGTCAATTGCCATATTGTCTTGCCATTGAATGACAGTTTGTTTAACCAGCCATTGCTGAATGTGAATGATTCTTGCAAATGAGTAGATATGCCATCTACGACATTATCTACAAGGCGTATCTGCGACGCTCCGTTGTAATAATACGACGATGTCTTGTAGTGATTAGCACCATCAAACACCACGTTTCGGTATTTCTGCGTCAATCTTCCTGCGCCATCATAGCTGTAGGTCTCGCTGAAATTGCTGCCAGTGACCGATGTCAGTTGCCTTTTTGCGTTGTAGGTATATGTGGCAGTTTTCTCAGACCCTTGCGGCTGATATCTCTTGGAAAGAACATCACCATATTTGTTGAGAGAATAGATGTCAGTATGCGAGCCAAAACGCTCTCTGTTCACATATCCATTGGAATTGTAAGCCCATGTTCTTGTGTCTCCATTCGAATCGACTATGCTTGTAAGCCTGCCATACGCATCATAAGTATATCTGGTTATTACGTCAGGATCGTTTTCATATTCAATTCTAATTTTATCGTAATTTCCAAGCGCATTATAAAAATACCATAGTGCCCCTGCATCATCTACACGCTCCAGCAAGTTGCCATCAGTGTCATACCAGTACTCTGTGGCAAAACCATTTTCCGTAATTCTTTTGAATCCGCGATCATATTCTGCTTGTATAGTTTTACCTTCCGGATCAGTGATGAGAGTGCATCGCTTAAACGAATCATATTCATAAGAAGTGCCAACATCTGTGTGAGTTCCAGCCAAATGAGGAACAGACTCAAAACCAACAATGGCTCTGCCAGCATACTGCTTGTCTGTAATGAATTCTCTTCCATCAAAATGCGTTATGCCTGATGCTGAGTTTCTGCCAAATCCATCAAAGTATTCATGTTCTGTTGGCTGAGTTGTAAAGGACTTGGATGTCTTGAGTGCCCATGCTCCATTTTGTATGGCAGTGTATGCGATATTTGTCGTATCAGGCGTAAACACAGATGACTCAGACTTCTTTATTATGCGCGTTTCACGCCCAACACCATCATAATAATGTTCAAATAGCGTAGAAAACCAAAGATCTTTTTCTTGAGAAAGACGACCATTTGAATTGTAAGAATACTCTATAGAATGGCCATCCGGCTCAGTCTTTTTTGACAAAAGACCAAGATTATTATATTCAAAAGTAGTTGCTAAAGAATCATTGCTGGTATAAGGTCTATCACATTTTCTGACTACATCTCCATAGGTATTGTATTGGAATGTTGTTGTATTGGACAATAAACGAGAGCTAGCGGTATTGCTTTTGTAATCTTGCTTTCTAACCAAATGCCCAACAGCATCATAAGAGAATGTGCTTTTTTCATAAAAATTATCTAAATCTCCATCTTCCGTATGTGTTTCGTATGCTGTTTCTATAGTTGATGGCAGACCTAAAATCCATTTTCCATTTGCAGTTATATCTACATACTCAATATCTGTTATCTGCTGAATATGTTCACCTGACGTTATTCTGCCAGGATTGCCGTAATGGTAATTATAATAGTATTTTCTATCTATTCTGTTCGTTGTATAATCTGTATCTATATCGTCTTTAAGATTTCTAATGTAGCTCTTGGCAACCTGCCCACTTTGATATTCATAATGATAATTATGATTATTTATCCTTGCTCCATGATTATCTGTAACATTAACAGACTCCAAGTCCAAAGTATAGAAATCGTCATTTACAGAAAATGACCTGACATTTGCTATGCCTTCGGATGTGGTTGACAGATTTTTGAATCCAAGAAATCCTTTTCCCGCAAGATGCATCACTCCATTAGAGAAATTGTACGAAGTGCTATATGTGGTTCCTCTCCATGATTCACGACTCTCTTTCACAACAGGTATGGCAGCATAGAACTTCATGAGTGGCATGGTTGCACTGCTGCTATTTGTATAGCCATCAAGCAAAGATTTGTATTCAATTTCCGTTTCCTTGCCTAACCCGTCAGTAATGCTGGTAATTTTGTTGCAGGCAATGGAGTAACCATTATTGTCGTATAAAGCCCAAACACCAGAAGTGCTATTTAGGCTTATGATGTTTGTATAGCCATCACCATCGAAATCACCTTGTACTAAATGAATAGATTTGGTGTTGTTTGTTGTTGGAACACTTGCATTTCCATCCAAAATGCTGAAGGTGCCATTCCGGTTAGCTACTACCCAGCAGAACTTTTGTGCGGTTCCAGATTTGTAACTTATAACTATGTCGCTATACCCATCTGAATTGAGATCTTGAATGCAGCAAGAATAAAACTCATCATCACTTAAACGCTTAATCCCTTTAGATGACAGGTTCGTGATATTGGATACAGTAAATAATGAAGTTCCCTTTACGCCTGTATTTATCGCCTTTTTCCAAATAGTAGAAGATGGCTCATTTATCAAAATATCAGCAAGGCCATCGCCATTAAAATCAGCGATTCTGAAGGTGTCACTATGTTTTATGTTGGTCAAAACTGTATAATTGCTGCTCGAAAATGCTCCGTTTGAATTCCATAGGGCAATACAAAAGTTTGTGCATTCCACAAGCAAATCCATCAACCCGTCTCCATCAAGATCCACAGATGTAATGTTTTCAATTTTGCTTTGACGCTGAGAAGATGTTAGTTGCGATAGAACCAGGTTTTGGTCTGACTGTGAGAACTCACTTGAATCAGTGTTATATTTGATCGTAACCAATCTTAAACAGGCATCAGACAATTGCTTCTTCTCAACATAAGCAATTGCATCTATGCCATCTTTATCAAAGTCGGCAATAGAATAGGCAGGCATCTCATTTGTATGCAATAGTTGAGAAGAATATGTCCTATCATTGACAAATTCAAAACGAACATAATAAGTGCCATTATTATTGTTTCCCCAAATAAAAGGATACACTATTGTATTATTTTGCGAATTACGCAAATGGGCAACAGTATAGCCTTTAAGAATGTTGAAAATATCAGAATCATCAATCCATGTTGATGCATAATAATATGGGGTTTGACGTACAAATTCACCATTTGAATAGTGGTAGATATGCACCGTTGAACTGCTTGTGGCAGATGGTCTGAATTCAATTAATTCAGATTTGCCATCATTGTCCACATCTCCAGAGGTGTAAAATGAAAACATAGGAGATACGCCTACAGTGCTTGTGACTGGGATTGTTGTTGAGGCAATATTTACATTAGGAAAATTCTCCCACTCAAATGTCGTGGCCGGCAAGCTTGAATTGACAGTTCCATACTCCTTCACGGATACCAGATGGGAGTACCCAGAATTATCATCATAGGTAAGAGAATATCTTTTATACAGCGTGTTGTTGCATAAACAAGATACGAAAGCTAATCTTTTTGTCTTTTCATACTTTGTGTTCTTGATATGCAATGAGATGGCATCTGGCCTATCCAAATAAGTGAAATTTATAGAGCAAAAAGTTTGTCTGCCATTTGTATTTCCTCCATAGTGAATTTGAGAAATATAAGGCATGTTATTATAATATGTATAGGTGTATCTAATATAGTTGCCATCTTTATCTTCTGCATAATCGAGCAACCAGCCAATTGCATTGTTGCTATTTGAATTTGGATAGCGAAGAATGCCATTGGTCGTGGAACCATATCTGTAAATAGAGCCGTTAGGCTTAGTTACGATGAAAGATTTTGGGGTATTTGCGAAAGCACTATCTATTTTGATCTTACAGTACTTTTCTTGCTCTGTAACATACTCAGCATTCTTTCTTCCATTTGTACCGCTTTTCAATAACAATCTTTCCCCATCAATTGAGTATGCGTCATTTGTGTCAACATTTATTCCACTAATGTTAGTTGTGTCGAAATAACGCGAATGAGGGGTTGCGGAAATGGAAGATAGTCCTATGATATTCCAGCCATATCCTGCAATGCTATTACCAGCCTGGCTGCTATAGACTAAAGAGATTTGAGGCCTGAAATCACTATTGCATGAAGGTGCGTCAATGTCAATTTTGTATGTGGCTGCACCTGTTTGAGAGACAGAAAAGTCTCCATTTAGGGAACCTGCCAACTCTTGTGCAAATACAAAAATACAGGAAATTAGCATTCCTATAGACAATACAATTCTTTTCATAATTTTTTTGATTGGATACAACAAAAGTGTATCATATATGTTAATATGATACACCAAATGATTGTTTACAATTCTATTTCACCCACGAATGTGATTGAGCCTCTTTCCAACTGAAGCTCAAACACGCCTGCAAGATAGTCTGGAAGCACGACTTCGCCTTCCATGCTGTCATTTTCCTCCACAGTGGCACTATATATAATAATGTCATCTTGAAGTAGGGTGATAGTGCAACCGATGCATGATGAATCGAAGGTGAGGTTGTGGTCTTCGATATAAGCTTCTGGGATACGAATTGGGGCACGTGTAGGACCTTCTATGTCTTTACGAAAACTACTGGTCAATAACACTTCAGAACGTTTTTGATCACATACATTTTTGGCATAGGAATAGCTACAGATTCCCATAAGCAGCAATACTAATAATACTTTTTTTCTCATAATACATTTGTTTAAATTGTTTGGATTTTTGCGACAAAGATATGAGAATGTATTATTAGTATTGCAAGAAATGAGAGTTCGTTTTTAAACTACTTTAAACTAAATGTTATTTCTTTCAAAAGGTAATTGCGTGTATTTCATTACATTAATCATAATTGTTTGAGAAAATAAACTTTTGCAAACAAATCCATCAGATTCTTGGATAATGTACGTGCGCCATCGGTTGAAAATAGTTTTTTGTTTACACACCCCTTTAGGTTATTTAAATGCTGAGAGGTTATGTTAAGGAGTATAATAATATCACTTGGACGGAATTTCAAGAATGTAAGGGCGGCAGCCATCAGCTCTAACTCTGTCAACACATCATCTTTAGTTAGTTCGTAGAAAAACTCAGGAGCACAATTCTTAATCATAGAAATAAGCTTTTTCCATTCACGTTTATTCGCTTTATAGCTTGTCACATTCTGAGGTTGTAGCATTTGCTTGAAGTGATTCACCACGTCGTTGTTCTGCAAAGCTTCCTCTCTTTCTTCGTTGGTGAGTTGAGAGTATTGGATCGTGATTGCCTCCATCTTTTTATTCAAAGAGTCAATTTCTTTTTGTTTTGAGGCTTGAAGCAGAGCAATGTCTTTCGATAATAATTCCTGTTCTCTTATAGCATTCTCGTAACGCTGCTTAGTATTAATATATTCGTTTGACAAACGAGATATTTCATGACGTTTTTTGAGTTTGTACCTTCGGTGGTTTTCAACAAATGAAACAATGACAATAATTGCGGACACAAAAATGATTATAGCAATCATTTTATTCTTATGTGCTATGTTTTTGTTGTGCATGGCAATTTTCTCATTTCTGGAATAATTGTAGAGGCTGGACGTATGCAACATCGCTTCAGTGTGGATGTCAAACAATAAGCTATCTGTAGCAGCCGTCATCAATTCTGAGTAGTACTTAACAGAGTCTGTGATGCCCTTTTCGGTGTATAACGCAAAGAGCCCTTTACAACCTTCATATTCATACCCATAATTTAAAAGCTTACGGTAATAACACTCCGCAGAATCCAAACAACCAATCTTCTGGTAATATAACCCTTTTAAATAGTAATAGTGCTCATGACCTTCTTTTGCCACCCCATTTTTGTCAAACCAGTCAGAATAGCTCTCGTATTTTCTCATTAATCCATAAGCAGTCTCAGATTGTCCATTTTCTAAAAAATCATATATCAAATATGGATTGTATCTTGCAATTAATTTAGTATACCCATTTTCCTCACATATAACTTGTGCCTTAGCGAAGATTCTATAAACATTCAACGAATCATTTTTCAATGCGTAGGGGCATATCATAAGTAATAGTCCTTTTGCCACATTATATGTGTCATTACATTTTTGTGCACAGCGACGATAATCTTCTAGTACATTCAATTCCTCATCAGGCATAATTTGGTAATCAAACAAATCTGCCATCTGCCCATACACTCTCATCAGCATTCGGTAATCGCAGTCGTCACTCAAAGTATCAGCACATTCCACCGCATCATAATAGCAGCTCAGCGCCATAGGTGCCTCGTGCATGTCACGGTAGGTGCAGCCAAGAAGGTAGTGTGCTTCCACCTTCTCGTTGGCTGTGCCATGAGCATCATAGTACTCAACCACTTCCTTCATCACGCTGTCGGTGGTGAAATCCACATACGCTTTGTTCTGAGCTTTGGCATAGAGAAGCTCGTACCTCATCTTCTGGCTGCGAGGGTAGTCCTCGCTCTCCATTCTCATGCTGTCAAGAATAGCCAATGCAGAATCAGGATGCTCATCCATCATCCTTTCCACACGCTCAAACGCAATGTTTGCTTGCTTGTTTTCCTGGCAAGAGGCAATGGCAAGCACCACCATCAGCACCACCACGCAATAAAACAGTTTTCTCATATTATTCTTGCGATTACTTTTTTATGCAAATATACACTTTAATTCCCAAACAAGCCTATTGAAACACAATAAAATAATTCACCCAAAAATACACCATCGCATACAAGTCGTTGGTTTACATACGATTAATACACACAATACATAAGACAGAAAAGGTAACTATGTTACAAAATTAATGGCTATGTTGTACTTTTTGACTGATAATTTTATTTCCCACAGAGGCACAGAGGCACAGAGCATTGCTGATGTATGCCACAGAGGAACAATCATTCCAAGCTTTGAAATCGCCATTTCAAGACTTGGAATGGCGGTTTCAAGGCTTGGAACAATCATTTCACGACTTGAAATGAAAGTGTCTCTGACAGAGCGAATAAACTGTTTCTACTTGCACGATTATATGACCTGTTGGCATTGGGCTAAGAACAACATTGGTCTTTCAGACTGTCCTATATATAAGGGCTGGAAAGGTAGAGAGAGGGCAGAAAAACAAAAAGCAGAGAATCGCGTGATTCTCTGCTTTTTGCTGTAGGGTGAGATATGGTTGTATTTTTATTCCCAGTAAAGGATTTCCTTGTTTATGTCCCACTTGTGATCCTTAGGGAAATCATCACCTTCCCATGCTTTCTTGCTTGTCCACTTCTCTGCTGGATCTGTCCAGAATGGGTCTGTGGCTGGGAGTCCAAGAGGCATGAATGCGAGGGAAGTCATGTAGAGGGAGCCATTGTTGGTGTACCAGTCGGCTACGTTAGGGTGTGAACCTACGAAACCTATGGTGAGGAAGCCGCCTTCATTGTAGTTGTGGCTCTTCTGCTTGGCATTAGCGAGAGGGTTTTCTACTTGACCATAGAACATGCGGTTGGCAACAGCTGTGAGTGCTGCACGAACCTGACCATTGTGAAGTTCCTCTGGGAGCTGCTTGCGCCAAGCGAGCTGGGCAAGCGGCTGAAGCACTGCCATGCGGTAAGGGATGCTGCGACCAACCACTGGGAATGTACCCTCTGGCGAGATGAAGCGCTCAAGGATGACTGACCATTTCTGCATACGCTTCAGCACTTCCTTCTTGCGGTTGTTGGCTGTGTTGCGCTTGCCATCCTTAGAACGGATGAGGTACGAGTTGCCGCCATCGCGAGTGAGGGAAATCATCTCAAGGCACTCGAGGTACATTGGCTGGATGACGAATGAGTTGTAGTAGTCGAATGCGAATGAAGGACCATCGGAATATATGCCATCGCCGATGTACCACTCCTCCACCTTGCTCATGGCTGTCTTGATGCGGAATGGGTCGGCATCAGCACCGACAAGCTTGAGGAAGCACTCTTCCATGCCCACGAAAAGGAACCAGTTTGTGTATGGAGGATCGTAGCGACGCAAACCTTTTATTTCCTTGATGTATAGGTCCTTTGTCTCTTGTGGCAGCGGCACCCAAAGTGAGTCGTAGCCACGATAGAGACCTTCTACCACATAGGCACCGTCAACGAGAGTCTGGCCACCACTCTCCCATCCTAAGCGATCGGGGGAATTAGAATCCACTGCATTGATGATTGCTTTGCGTGTCCACTCGCGAAGCTGCTTGCGCTTTGCACTCTCAGGAGTGTCGTCGTCAGGCAGATTGAGCCATGGAGCAAGACCTGCCAATAGGCGGCCAAATGCCTCCATGTATGCTACACGCTTGTTGCGGTTGTCCCACGTAGGCGACAGCTCCAGATTCTTGTTGCCGCCAGCAGTATCCATCACCTGCTGCAGCTTGCCTTCTGCCATATTCTTCATTACTGGCTCTGCCATCTGGTACATGATGTCAACCCATACTTCACGATCCGTTTTCTGCTTGCCTTTGCCTGCAGCAGACATTGTGAATGGCACAAGGAGGAGTGCCAAGATACAAATAATAGTCTTTTTCATTAATTTTGGATTTATTCTTTTAGATGTTTAGTTTTCACGCTCAAATTCCGTGGTGAGAATCCCATTCATCAACACGAGGTTGTCTTCGGTGAGTTCCATGATCTGGAAAGTATCAACCACTGCAGGAGTCTCATCACCTAACTTTTTTGGCGAGCGAAGCAAGAGCAAGCCGTCCATGATTTCCCAACTCTCATAATCGATAGACATGTCGTAGGTTGCAGCGCGACCATTGGAATTGATTTCCAGGCTCTGCTCTCTGCCGTCAGCGCCTTGCTGAGTCCAGAGATGCTGCAGAGAAGTGAGATTGACAGCTATAGACGCCACGTTCTCCTCTGAAGTGACATTATACACCACCTGCACCTCATCGCCCGCTTTCTCGCCGCCCATAATGGCCTGACTGTTCATATTGATATACACGGTGTCGCCATCGTCATCGATGAATTCGAGCACATTCATGCTCGTGCCCTCGCCTATCGTGCCGTGAGCCTCCACGATGCCAGGCAGCGCGTCAACAGGCACGATGTTGATGACTGGCTCCTTTTCCTTCTTGCTATCGCACGATGCAAGCGCAAAAGCAACCAGCACGGATGCTATAATATATAATTTTCTCATGGCAATTATATTTTTAGGCAAAGATAGCACAAATAAAAAAAGGCACGAAATAATTTCGTGCCTTTTTTATTATTGTATATGAAAAATAACCGATTGCCTGTACATTGCACACAGACCAAAAGGCTATTGTGCTGCATCAGCGAATTATACCAAGTGACGGATGAGCTCCTCGCGATCGCCACAGAGCATGTCGATGACAGGAATCTCAATCATAGTGTAAGCGCCTGGCTGCTGCTTGAGAGAAGCACGTGCCACGTTGACGAGCACCTGAGCAGTGAGGGCTGGGTTGTTGATCTTCATATTGAACTCGAACATCTGGTTGTGAGTCTTGCCAGATACACCCTTGCGAGTGAGGTTGACGCCGTGACCAACATCGTTGAGAGCATCAACGCTCTCCACCTGGAACACATGAGTCTCGTCGCTTGCGAAGTATGGGTCTGCCTTGATAGCTGCAGTGACCTGAGCGAGGTCAGCACCCTCTTCGAGCTCAACATATACCATACGGCGATGAACGCCCTGACCTGTAGGGATAGTCATAGAGAGAGCATCCTTAACGCCCTCCTTTGAGCGAACGCACACTGAGTGACCCATAGAGCGGCCAGGACCGAAGTTTGTATATGAGATACCCTTTGGCGCAAGGCTTTCGATGAGCGAGCGTACGATAGAGTCTGAACCTGGGTCCCAACCAGCAGAAATGATGCTCACGGCATTGTTTGCCTTAGCCACCTCGTCGAGAGAACGGCGAAGGTCAACAATCTGAGTATGGATGTCGAAAGAGTCAACTGTGTTGATGCCAAGAGCGAGACACTGCTTTGCATACTCCTCCACGCTGCGAGTAGGAGTAGCGAGGATTGCAACCTGCACGTCCTTCAGTTCAGTGATGCTCTTTACTACTGGATAGTCTGCGAGTTCAGCAGGCTTGTCGATTGCGCCATTTCGGCGAACCACGCCTACGCACACCATATCCTCTGAAGCCTCGATTGCTTCAAGAGTGTACTTGCCAATGTTGCCATAGCCAACAATAGCGACCTTAATTTTAGCCATAGAATAGAATGTTTTATTAGTGTTGATTGTTTTAGTTGTGCAAAGTTACAAAAAAAAGGCGCAAAGTTGTTACACTTTGCGCCTTTATTTTTGTTTTTAGTGATAATTTGTCTTGTTCAACCCTTATTCTGCTGCTTCTTCGTCAGCTTCTTTGATGCGAGCACCCATCACGAGGTATGCTGTAGGTGCAGCAATGAAGAGCGAAGATGTTGTACCGATGATAACACCGAGGAGCATTGCGAATGCGAATGCGCGGATGCTATCGCCACCAAGCACGAAGATAACGAGGAGCACGATGAATGTAGATACGGAAGTATTTACTGTACGTGCGAGAGAGTTATTGAGCGACTCATTGAAGATACGCTGACGATCGCGCTTTGGATAGTTGTTGAATGTCTCGCGGATACGGTCGAAGATAACCACCTTGTCGTTGATAGAGTAACCGATAACAGTAAGGATGGCACCGATGAATGTCTGGTCAACCTCGAGTGAGAAGCCAATCCAGCCGTAGCATACAGAGAACATACCGATAACGAGCAATGTATCAACTACGAGAGCTACGATAGAACCTACTGAGTAAGCCACGTTGCGGAAGCGAACGAGGATGTAGAGGAAGATTACTACGATAGCGAAGCAAACCGAAAGGATAGCACCGTAAGTGATGTCCTCTGCGATTGCAGGACCTACCTTCTGAGAAGAAACGATAGAACCAGCATCACGGTTGTCGCGGTCGAGGAATGCCTCTTCTGTAACAGTAGCATCAATCATGCCGCCGTCAACGAATGCCTGATAGAGGAGAGACTCGATACGAGCATCAGCCTCAGCAGAGTTGTCGTTGATTTCAAAGTTAGTAGATACGCGGATATTGTTGCCTTCTGTGCCGATAGCAATTACAGTAACGTTGATTGCCTCACCAGTTCTGTTGTTTGCGTCGAACTGCTTAACGATAGCAGCCTTCACATCCTCTGGCTCTACCTGCTTAACGAACTCAACCTTGTAGTTGCGACCACCAGTGAAGTCGATAGACTGGCTGAGACCGCGTACTGCGAAGCTGACGAGAACACAAGCAAGAGCGATGCCGAAGCCAATGAATGACTTCTTGTAGTTGCCCATGAAGTTGAACTTAGTGCCCTGCATCATGTTCTTAGAGAGACCAGTAGTGAACTTGAGATCCTGCCACTTGCCGCGGTTGAGGAAGTGCTCGTAAGCGATACGAGTCAACCATACTGCAGTAAAGAATGAGCAGACGATACCGATCATCAATGTTGTAGCGAAGCCCTTGATAGGACCTGTACCGAAGTTATAGAGGATAACACCTGTGAGGATTGTTGTTACGTTCGAGTCGAAGATAGCCGAGAATGCGTTGCTGTAACCTGCAGCCACAGCAGAAGAAATATTCTTGCCAGCTCTCATTTCTTCCTTAGTGCGCTCGTAGATGAGCACGTTAGCATCCACCGCCATACCGAGCGTGAGCACCATACCTGCGATACCAGACATTGTGAGGGCTGCACCGAGCGAAGTGAGGATACCAAACGAGAAGAAGAAGTTGAGCATAAGGGCGCAGTTAGCAACCATACCCTCGCGAACACCGTACATGAGAACCATGTAGAGCATCAATACGATGAACGCAACAATGCATGAGATGAAACCAGCCTGGATTGACTGAGCACCGAGTGTTGGACCTACGATATCCTCCTGGATGATGCTTGCAGGAGCAGGCATCTTACCAGACTGGAGCACGTTAGCCAAGTCTCTTGTCTCCTGAGTAGTGAAGCTACCAGAGATCTGAGTGCTACCGCCGTCAATCTTATTCATTACGTTTGGAGCTGAGTAAACAACGTTGTCGAGCACTACAGCCACGCAGTGGTTCACGTTAGCCTCTGTGAGTGCTGCCCACTTGCGAGCGCCCTCAGTGTTCATCTTCATGCTAACAACAGGGTTGCCATACTGGTCGAATTCGTCCTTAGCCTCAGTCACAACCTCACCCTCGAGTGGAGCACGTCCGTTTGTGCCAGTAGTGCGGATTGCATAGAGAGCGAATACCTTGCCAGCCTTGTCCTGCGACTTAACATCCCACTTGAGGCTGAGGTCAGCAGGGAAGATGTCCTTAGCGAGTGAGCTGTTGAGGATAGCATTGATCTCTGCTGTATCGAGAGCCATTGCATAACCTACCATACAGCCACGCTGAGCCTGAGTTGGCTGAAGCATTGCGAAGAGAGGATTCTCCTTCTTTGCAGCCTCAGAAGCCTTAGCAGGAGTCTTGCTTGCAGAAGCATCCTCTGCCTTCACCTTAGAAAGCACAGATGCTGCGTTGCTCTTGCTGCTGTCTGCCTTCTCAGCCACCTCAGCTACTGCTGCTGTGTCTGCTGCTACGCTGTCAGCAGTCTCCTCAACTACAGCACCGCCATTGCGGAGGGCATTGTTGAGCTGAACGAGCAATGGAGTGACCATAGGAGCATCGTAAGTCTCCCAGAACTCGAGGTTTGCGCTACCCTGAAGGAGCTTGCGCACACGCTCTGGCTCCTTAATACCAGGAAGCTCAACCATGATGCGTCCGCTCTGGCCTTCAATCTTCTGGATATTAGGCTGTACGACGCCGAATCGGTCGATACGTGTGCGGAGCACGTTGAATGAGTTATCCACAGCCTCGTCAACGCTCTCGCGAAGAACCTTCTCCACGTCAGCGTCGCTGCTGTTTGTGTTCACTCTGCCCTTAAGCTGCTGTGTAGCAAAGATAGTTGCAAGCGGCTTGCCTGCAGCGTTCTTTTTATAAGCCTTGACAAAAAGTGTGATAAAATCGCTCTGACTTTCCTGTGCCTCCTTAGTTGCTTCGTCAACAGACTTAAGGAATGCCTCGTCAGTCTTGTGGTCTGCCAATGTCTTTACAACCTCTGGCACGCTCACCTCGAGGATAACGTTCATACCGCCCTTGAGGTCAAGACCAAGACCAATAGCAGTTTCGCGACACTCTTTGAGTGTGTAGCCGAAGTAGCATGGGTTCGTGTTGAGCGAATCCAAGTAGAGCTCAGCTTCCTCTGCAGTCTTGTTCTCAGCTTGCTTCTCGAAGTAAGAAGTTGCTGCAGAGAATGACAAGTAGAAGAGGCAGATGAGTGTCAACGCCACTGCTAAAAACTTGATAAATCCTTTGTTTTGCATTTTGTTGAATTGTTATTTATTATTGAATTTTATTGATTTTCACATAGGTCATTGCGCCAATTGTCTCGGGGACAAATAGCGATTCAAGGTGCAAAGTTATACATTTTTTTACAAATCAGTATAAAAAAGCACTAAAAGTTTTAATTTAAATCGCAAAGAAGGCTATTTTTTCTCTAATTTTAAGAAACATGACAATGGATAATGATCACTAACTTTGCTATAATCATCCACGACAGCACCGTATGGCGTAATGTTCGGGCTGCAGAGTATATTGTCGATTCGGAAGTACATGCCGCTACGATTGTAGCTTATGCCAGGCCCGTTGCCCGAGCGGGTGTAGGCATCGTTGAGATGCTCTGTGAGTCGGCGATGACTGTACGAGATGGACGGATCGTTGAAGTCGCCGCAAGCGATGATGTAGCGGCCCACATTCTTCTCCACGAATGCGGCAACAGAGTCCACCTGTGGACCTCGCACCGCATTGGCTGCAGAGATCTTCTCCACTAAGCTGACATACTCCTGCTCCGCATCATCTCTCTCTGGATTGCGGATCAGGTTCTTGTATTTGTCTCTGTCTTCTTCATGAAGACGGTAAGACTCGAAGTGGTTGTTTATCACCAGCACGGTGTCCTCCCCCACCAGCACCTCGTATGCGTATGAGCGGTTGCATTCCGATTCGTACTCTATCTGCTGCACGCTGAGTATTGGAAACTTGGATATCAGCGCCATGTAGTTCATCGGATGAAACTGATTGTCTTGGTATGGATATTTCGCCTTCAGCAACTCAAACGCCGCCTCCACATTGCCTCGCTTCGCCTCTTGCATGCACAGTATGTCAGCATCGCTCTTGAGCAGGTACTGCACTATGACATTGTCCTGCCAATCGTCAGGGCGATTGTGTCCGAACCCCATCACGTTGTACGACATCACTTTTATACTGCCCTCAGGCACTTCCTTACTCACATTCACAGGCCAGTAAGTGCGCACGCTGCCAGCGCACAGCAGCATTCCTGCGAGAGGCAGAGCCACCAGTTTCCATCTGAACACCACCCAGAACAGGACAAAGCAGACGTTTACAAGCAGGAATGCAGGAAACATCAAGCCATAGTACGACCAGTGAGGATATGTCTGCGGATGCAAGTAAGACGTATATGCACAAAAATTCATTGCCACAATCATCAGCAGATTAATGGCAATGAATATATACATTGGTATTTTCTTTATCAAACGAGCCATATAATGCAAATATCACCACTCAACCTATTTCAACTCCCACTCTCACCTCTCATCTCTCCACCCTCTACTCTCTACTCCCTATTCTCTAACCTCTAATCTCTACTCTCTAACCTCTCCCCTACCCTTGCATCCTCTTGCTTGCATCAAACAGCTTTGCCTTCTCAGCCTCGCTAAGGTTTTGGTAGCCATTTTTGCGAATCTTGTCGAGAATGCGGTCTATTTCGTCATTCTCTTCCTTGCGGCGAGCGTTGTATGAGTGATCGGCAGCCTTGGTATCGTTCGTGCTATTGTATTCCGTCACACGCATCTTTGGCTTGCGGCTGCCCCCCACCGATTCTTTCAGCTTTTCCCACATTCCTTTCTCTTTGTCATAGCCAGAACCGTAGCTTGTAGAGGTTGTCCAGTAGTTGTTGCTCTGTTTCGACTTGCGCTCATCCATTTTCTTCCATATCAGGAGCATGAGCAAGCCAACGATGATTCCGCCCAAGTGGGCGAAGTGAGCCACGCCATCCACAGAGGTGATGCCCATGTACATTTCCACAACAGTGTAGAAGCCCACCAGGTACTTCAGTTTGATTGGGAAAGGAATAGGGATGATGAACAGGCGATTGTTTGGGAAATAGAATGCCGCAGCCGCCATCACGCCATAGATTGCGCCAGATGCGCCAACAAGCTGAGCTGGATAGATGATGCCGAGCAGTGTGATGAACTGGTTGATGAGCGCACTGCCCACGCCACAGAGCAAGTAGTATATCCAGAATCGCTTAGTGCCAAGCATCTGTTCCACAGCGCATCCGAATATCATCATCGACCACATATTGAAGAACAAGTGCCACCAGCCGCCATGCATGAACATGTACGTGAGGTACTGGTATGGCGCAAATCCATCATAGCCCACAGGATGCAAGGCATTGAAGTTCATGAACCAATCGCTGTGTCCTGCAAGCGGCACCATCGGAGTTATCCAATAGGTGAGCACATAGAACACAATATTAATAATAAGTATAGTCTTTACAGCTGGGGTAAGTCTCATAATTAATTCTCACTTAGTTATATTCAAACTTTTTCTCACTTTTCAAAAACGCTGCAAAATTAAGTTTTTTCTTTCTATTATAGAGCAAAACGCACGAAAATCAAGTTATTTTTCAGTTTTTTCAACGTTTTTTTAACTTTTTTGTTTGTTAATGGGAATTTATCACATATATTTGCAAAAATATGTGCCAGAAAAAAGGTTGCCTTTTGCAACAAGACAAAATTTACAATAATCCATAGGGAAATAACAATTAATCACATAACATTAAATTAACAATTATCATCTATGAACAAAAGTGAACTCGTAAGCTCAATCGCTGAGAAGTCAGGCTTGAGCAAGTCGGATGCAAAGAAAGCTCTTGATGCTACAGTAGAGGCTATCTCTGAAGCACTCAAGGCTGGTGACAAAGTTGCTCTCGTTGGTTTCGGCACATTCGCCGTTTCTGAGCGTCCAGAGCGTCAGGGCATCAACCCAGCAACAAAGGAAACTATCACTATCGCAGCAAAGAAGGTTGCTAAGTTCAAGCCAGGTGCTGATCTCGACAACGCAATCAACTAATCCCGAAACTGCGAATCAATTTCATAAATGAGCAAGAATCGTACGTAATTCTTGCTCATTTTTTATTTTTCTGATATTTCGATGCAGTATTTTTGACACGATTAGCGTTATATTGATGCAAACAGATTATACGCCTTCATCTCAGCAAATGATGCCTCAATTTAGCATGAGCAATTACGCATCAAAGCAAAGGAAAGCCTTGTTCGCAAAATTGCATGCTTGCAAATTATCGTTCTTTTGTTGCTAAATTTGTTTCGCTGAAACATTTTTGTGTACAAAGGAACGATATTTTATATTCATATATGTAATATTGAAGTAATTTTGCAGCGTGAAGTTGAGGCGAGAGAAGAGCTGAGATTATGGACATGACAAATCTTTTTTTAATATCTAATATACTTTACACAGAACAGTTATGAATAAAATCGTAGTAGGAATGGGCGAGGCTCTTTGGGATTGCCTCCCTGAAGGAAGAAAGCTTGGCGGCGCACCTGCCAACTTTGCATATCACGTGAGCCAGTTTGGTCTTGAGAGCTGTGTGGTGAGCGCAGTGGGAGCAGACTTGCTCGGTCGCGAGATTGTTGATATCTTCACAGAGAAGCGTCTGCCTTGGAACATCCCAACAGTGGACTATCCTACAGGCACTGTGCAGGTCACTCTCGACTGCAACGGCATTCCACAATATAATATAAAGGAGAATGTGGCATGGGACAATATCCCATTCACTCCTGCTCTGGCTGAATTGGCTAAGGACACAACAGCTGTATGCTGGGGCTCGCTGGCACAGCGCAATGAGGTTAGCCGCAACACAATCAACAAGTTCATCGACTCGATGCCACAGAGCGAGGACGTACTCAAGGTGTTCGATATCAATCTCCGTCAAGGTTTCTACACTAAGGAGATCATCGAGCAGTCGTTCAGCAAGTGCAACATTCTCAAGATCAACGATGAGGAGTTGGTAGCTATCAGCCGTTTGTTTGGTCCAGTGGAAGAGCAGGATGACAAGCTCGTTGACCTTCAGAGCATCGACTTCCAGACAAAGTGCAAGGCACTCCTTTCTAAGTATAACCTCAAGATGCTCATCCTCACTTGCGGCGTGAATGGCTCATACGTGTTCACTCCTGATGGCGAGGTAAGTTTCCAGGGCACTCCAAAGGTGGAGGTTGCTGACACAGTGGGTGCTGGCGATTCATTCACTGCTACTTTCGTTGCTTCGCTCTTGCTTGGCAAGACTGTGAAGGAGGCTCATGAGCGTGCTGTGAAGGTCAGCGCATTCGTTTGCACTCAGAATGGCGCAATGCCAGTGATTCCAGAAGAACTGAAATAAAAAAACACACCTCCCTCCTACTCCCCTCTCACAATAAGGGGAGTAGATGCATTCGACACATGAAAGAGGGGGTGGCTTGCAATGAATGTTTTTTCCTCTTTAATATAGTGAATAGGTTAAGATTATGTATTTTTAGTAATTAGGTTTACTTATTAGTAGCAGTTTATAATAGGTTTTAGATTAGTTTTACTCGATTCTGGTGCGTGATGCATCAGAATCGAGTGTTTTTTATCCTCCTTTTTGCAATAATTGTTTTTATGGCTTGGAAAGATGAGTCTTTTTTTCTACATTTGCAAAAATAAAGAAAAAAAACAGATATAATCCTATGATTAAGATTGCAAAATGGCTATGCATAATGTGCGTAATGGTTCTTATAGCCTCCTGCACTGACAGCAACAAAAAAGTGGTGGCTGTGTCGCAGTGCTCGATGGACGAATGGCGAGACCAGATGAATGAGGAGATGCGCAGAGAGGCGTTTTTTCACACCGATTTGGATGTGGAGTATCACAGCACAGCAGACAACAGCGAAGACCAGATAAAGGACATAGAGTCGTTCATAGAGCGAAAAGTTGACCTCATTGTGGTAGCGCCTAACGAGGAAGAGGCTCTGCGTCCTGTGATAGAGAAGGCGTATGACGCTGGCATTCCTGTGGTGCTGATCGACCGCCGCGCCAATACGGACAAATATACTGCATACGTAGGCGGCGACAACGTGGAAGTAGGCAGACAGGCAGCTAAATACATCATCGACAAATTGCCTAACGGTGGCAATATCATTGAGTTGGAAGGACTTGCCAGTTCATCGGCAAGCCAAGAGCGCAAGGAGGGTTTCCACGAGGTGATGGACAAGCACCCAGAGATACAGATTGTGGGCAATTATGCGGCTGACTGGCAAAGACAGAAGGCAAAGCAGACTCTCGCCCAATCACTCCCTCGTGATGGTGAAGCAGGCTGGTCGTGGAGCGACATCGACATAGTGTTTGCCTACAACGACCGCATGGCCATCGGTGCCTGGGAAGCCTACCAAGAATCACTGAAAAAATCATCTTCCAAAACATCCGGCACGGTTCTCCCTATAGAGGGGGAGATGGGCAAAGCCCAGAGAGGGTATTCAAGAGGGGCTTCATTCCTTGGCGTGGACGCCCTCATGAACGACACTATCGGCGTGGGACGCATAGAGGACGGCACGCTCGATGCCACTTTCCTTTATCCTACAGGTGGCGACAAAGCCATCCACACTGCAGCTTGCATACTGAATGGATTGCCATACGAGCGTGAGCAGATAATGCAGACAAGCATTGTGAACAAGGCAAATGTACACTTGATGCGTCTGCAAGCCGACCACATAGGCGAACAAGACATGAAGATTGAGTTTCTGAACAATAAACTGGACGATTTTTTCAAGCAGTATTCTGCACAGAGGGCATTGCTCATCACATTTATTATATTAGTAGTGGTGGTGTGTGCATTGCTCGCTGTCAGCATCCGTGCCTATCAGACCAAGCACAAGCTTAACGTGAAGCTTGGGCATCAGAAAGACATCCTGCAGAAGCAGCGCGATGAACTTGCCGAGCAGAAAGAGACTGTGGAGCGTCAGCGCGACCTCTTGGAAGAGGAGCGAGACAAACTGATGGAGCAGACTTTGGCAAAGGAAGAAAGGCAAACGGACAATAAAGAGACAATAGAGAAGCATGTGATGGACGAGGAAGATCCTTTCCTGAAGCGATTGATGCAGGTGATAGAAAAGAACATGGACAACTCCGAGTTGACGGTAGATATGATAGGAGCGGAGGTGAACTTAGGGCGAGTGCAGCTGTACAGAAAGTGCAAGGCTTCGTCGGGTATGTCGCCAAACGAACTGCTCCGCACGGCACGTCTGAACAAATCATATCAGTTGCTTCGCGACACCGATATGACTGTGAGCGAGGTTGCCTACTCTGTTGGCTTCTCCAGCCCAAGCTATTTTGCTAAGTGCTATAAAGACCATTTCGGAAAGAATCCTTCTTGTAATTCGTAAAGGTTAGAGGTTAGAGGTTAATGGTTAGAGGTTAGAGGTTAATGGTTAATGGTTAAAGGCTAGAGGTTAATGGTTAAAGGTTAAAGGTTAAAGAAATTATAGTTTTGTTAAAGATGCTTCTACGGAGCACATTGGCTATCCATTAACGAGGTGTTATTTCTTTAACCATTAACCTTTAACCTTTAACCATTAACTTATATGAAATAAATCTTTCATTTACTCCCAAATTTGTTTCACTGAAACGAATTTGGGAGTTGTTGCAACAAATGTTGTCAGAGTAGTTATCAGTTAGTTATAAATTTGCAACGTGAAAAAGCCTCCTTTCGCATGGAGGAAGACCCCTTTCACTCGAAACAATTTTTAATAACTAACTAAATACAATTACAGACCTTATGAAGAACAAAATTCTTTGCATCTTCGCCCTGCTTTTCGTGTGTGCCTCGTCGGTGATGGCACAGATGAAAGTGACGGGTACTGTCATCGATGACTTTGGCGATCCACTCATGGCAGCCACAGTGCAGGAGACAGGAACAGGCAATGGTGTGGTGACTGACATCGATGGCAAGTTCACCCTGACCATGCAGTCGAACAAGAACACGCTCACTATCTCGTATGTGGGCTACAAGAAGCAGGTGCTCGCACCAAAAGCAGTGATGAGCATCCAGATGGAGGTGGACAACGTGCTCGAAGAAATGGTAGTCGTTGGTTACACCGTGGAGAAGAAAGCCGACTTGACTGGTGCAGTAGCCGTAGTTGACACTAAGGCTCTCCAGACAGCAAGCGACCCAGACCCTATCCGTGCTTTGCAGGGTAAGGTGCCTGGCATGACAATCACAACTAACGGTTCGCCTTCTGGCACAGGTACTATCCGCATTCGTGGTATCGGTTCGTTCAACGCAAGCAACTCACCACTCGTTGTTATCGATGGTATGCCAACTCAGCAGTCTCTCAACTCTCTCAACACAGCCGACATCGAGAGCATGCAGGTTTTGAAGGATGCCGCTTCTGCATCTATCTACGGTTCTCGTGCTGCCAACGGTGTGATCATCATCACAACAAAGAAGGGCAACAAGGGTGATGGCAAGGTGAAGGTTGACTTCAACGCTAACTGGACAACTCAGTCGTACAACAAGCAGACTATGATGAGCCTCAGCAACACTTCTGACTATGCTACTGCAATGGCTCAAGCTGCTCTCAACGATGGTCTCGACCCAGTTGCATACGCAAGCAACTACGGTCTCAACCTCAATGCTGCTACCGGCACTCCTATCAAGGCATGGAACCCTGCAACAGGTCAGTATGTAAACTATACTGTAAATGGTCTATATGATGGCTACATCAACTCTAAGAAGACTATGCTATACAGCAATACAGACTGGTTGAAGGAAATCTCTCGCACAGGTTTCATCCAGAACTACGACATGTCTATCAGCCGTGGCGGCGAGAAGGGCAGCACAGTATTCACTCTCGGCTACAAGCGCAATGACGGTATCTTGAAGCACACAAACTTCGAGAATCTCTCTGCTCGTATCAATTCAGTATATAATGTGAACAAGATTGTCACATTGGGCGAGAACCTCACACTCACTCACACAAACCAGGTTGACTGCGCTCCAATGGAGAACGCATTGAAGATGGCTCCAACTGTGCCTGTGTATGAGGCTGATGGCGTAACATTCGCTGGTCCTGTAGGTGGCATGAGCGACCGTCACAACCCAATGCGTGAGCTCGTTTGGAACAAGGACAATTCACTCGACATCTGGCGTATCTTCGGCAACGCATTCGTTGACATCAAGCCTATCAAGGGTCTTGTGCTCCGCAGCAGCTTCGGTATTGACTACGATGGCTCATTCATCCACTCAATCAACAAGACTTTCCATTCTGACATCGTGAACAACGACAAGGCAAGCACAACTCTTTCTCATGCAAACGAGATGCGCTGGAACTGGACTAACACTGCAACTTATGGCTTCGACTTCGCTGAGAAGCATCACATGAATCTCCTCGCTGGTTTCGAAACATACAAGGACACTCGCATCGACTTCTCTGCTTACTCAGAGGGATTCGACGAGGAAACTCTCAACTATATGTGGCCTGATGCTGCTACTGGCAACACTCGCAACAGCGGCTACAAGTCTGGCTATGCTCTCGTTTCTCTCTTCGGCAAGGTTGACTACAACTGGGACGAGCGCATCCTCGCAAGCTTCACAATCCGTCGAGATGGTTCAAGCCGATTCGGTAAGAACAACAAGTACGCTACATTCCCAGCTGCTACTCTCGGCTACCGTCTCAGCAAGGATCTCAAGGGTTGCGAGTCATGGCTCGACGACTTGAAGGTTCGCCTCTCTTGGGGTGCTACTGGTAACCAGGACATCTCTAACTCAGCACGCTACAACATCTTCTTTGCTGACTACGGCAATGACCGTGTCACATCTACTGCATACGACCTCTATCTTCAGGGCTCTGGCATCTTCCCAAGCGGATACCGCGTGAACCAGGCTGCAAGCCAGAACCTCAAGTGGGAAACTACATACCAGTGGAATGCCGGTGTTGACTTCATGTTCCTCAACCAGCGCCTCTTCGGTAGCATCGATGCTTATAAGAAGGATATTAAGGATATGCTCATCAATCCTGCTTACCTCGCTTCTCTCGGTGAAGGTGGTGCAAGCTGGGCAAATGGTCCATCGAGCCGCAACCTCGGTATGGAGTTCCAGGTAGGCTGGCGCGACAATCTTGAGTGCGGTCTTGGCTACAAGATTAACGGCAACCTCGACTTCTTCCGCAACAAGGTTGTTTCTCTCCCTGCTACTGCTACAGGTTCTTACGCTCACACTACTCGTCAGAACATCATTGAGGCAGGCAAGCCATTCGGCTCACGCACAGGCTATGTTTGCGATGGCTTGTTCCAGACAAAGGAAGAAGTGCTTGCAAGCGGTCAGGAAAACGCTCGCGTAGGCGGTCTCAAATATCGCGACCTTAATGGTGACGGCAAGATTGGCGAGGACGACCAGACTTGGATCTACAACCCAGTTCCAAACTTCTCTTACGGTCTCAACATCGAGTTGACATACAAGGACTTCGACCTCACAATGTTCTGGCAGGGTGTTGCTGGCGTTGACGTGTGGAACGATCAGAAGTACCAGACAGACTTCTGGAGCCTCACAGACGCAGGCTCAAACAAGGGCAACCGCTTGCTCGACGCTTGGACTACAGACAACAAGTCGTCTAAGATTCCTGCACTCACAACAGACAACACAGCTAATGAAGGTCGTTCAAGCTCTTACTTCGTAGAAAACGGCTCTTACCTCAAGCTCCGCACACTTCAGGTTGGCTACAATCTTCCTAAGAACATTCTCAACATGGCTAAGGTTGAGCGCGCTCGTCTTTACCTCTCAGGTCAGAACCTCCTCACTCTCAAGTCTGGTGGCCTCACTTGTTCTGACCCAGAGAACCCAAGCTTCGCTTATCCTATAACAACTTCATTCACATTTGGTATTCAACTCGGATTCTAATCATGAAAAAGATATTTAATTATATATGCGCTGCTGCTATGGGACTTGCAGCAGTATCATGCTCAGACTTCATCGAAGTGCCACCTACAGGTGTTATCAGTGATGAAATTGCAATGAGCGAACCTGAAAAGATGACTACCGCAGCTTACGCTATGCTCGGCGACTGCTGGTACAACTACCCATTCAACCTCTGGCCATACGGCGACGTTGCCAGCGACGATGCTCTCAAGGGTGGTTCGGGCACAACAGACACAGGCTATCACCCAATGGAGATTTGGTCAGCTCTCAACTCTACTCATGGTGAACTCGACGAACTCTGGTATCGTCTCTACTGCGCTATCTCTCGTTGCAACCGTGCCATCACTTCTATCGATGACTATGGCAAGGAGAAGCTCGGTGAGCAGCTTGCAAAGGAGCGCCGCGCAGAGGCTCGCTTCCTTCGTGGTCATTTCTACTTCAAGCTCGTGCAGATGTTCAACAAGGTTCCTTGGGTGGACGAGAAGGCTACTGCCGCTGTCACTCAGGAGACAATCCGAAACGACGAGTACACTTACGAACAGCTCATGCAGAAGGTCATAGAAGACTTCTATACTGCTTACATGGTTCTTCCTGAGAAACCAGTGGATGGTGGTCGCACACACAAGCTCGCTGCTGCAAGCTATCTCGCCAAGTGCTACCTCACTCTTGCTTACGGCAACGGATATGAGGCAACAAACGGCTACGATCACATCAACACAGCCTACATGGACTCAGTGATTAAATATACAGAGTTTGTGAACAACTCACGCTTCACACTCGAGGGAGACTTCGGCGATGTGTTCATGCAGAACAATAAGAACGGCGTTGAGAGCATCTTCGCAGTTCAGACATCTGACTACAAGGACGACAACACTAAGTTCGGCCGTGCCAACTGGAGCAATATGCTCAACGGCTGCTGGGGCATCTGGTCATGCGGTTGGGACTTCCACAAGCCAACTCAGAACCTCGTGAATGCTTTCAAGACAAAGAACGGTCTTCCTATGTTCGACGACTACGAGAAGGATCACAATGTATATCCAATCCAGGGCGGTTCTACAGCACAGAAGTACGACCCACGTCTCTTCCACACAGTAGGTATGCCATCATGGCCATACAAGTATGAGTCTCAGTACACTCTCACTACCGACAACTCTCGTACTCCAAACACTTACGGCTACTACACAAGCCTCAAGGAGGTGCCACAGCGTTCACTTGGCGAGACTTTCGACCAGCCATGGCAGGCATTTGCCATGAACGACTACGTGTTCCGTTTCGCTGATGTTATGCTCATGCGCGCTGAGGCACTCATCGAGACTGGCGACTTGAAAGAGTCGTTCTTGATCATCAACAAGATCCGCAACCGTGCTAAGAACTCTGTCAACAAGTACATCAGCTATGCTAAGGACTTCTGCGACATCACTCCTTATCCAGATGGCTACTTCACAGACAAGGAAGTTGCACGCAAGTGCCTCCAGTGGGAGCGTCGTCTTGAGCTCGCTATGGAGAACGGCCGCTACTTCGACCTTCGTCGCTGGGGCATCGCTTCAAAGACTCTCAACAAGTTCTTCGAGATGGAGATGAAGGACAACTACGAGGGACAGACATACGCTCAGTACCTTGAAGATGGTCACTACACTCCTGGCAAGAACGAGTACTACCCAGTGCCTTACAATCAGTTGTACTACGTACCAGGTCTTTATACTCAGAACGTAGGTTATTAATAAAACTCCCCCTTAACTCTCCCCGTAAAGGGAGGGTGAGGGGATAGAAGAAAAAAAATAGAATAATCATGAAAAAACTTATCATATATAGCGCATTGGCTTTGATGACAGCTTCGACTTTCGTAGCATGTCAGGACAAGGACTACGAGAGTTTTCCTGTCGTAATGCAGCCAATCAATCAGAATGATGTGCAGGCTTCACTCCAGGGCGACGACTATGTTATTACATGGGGCGCATTGAAGGATGGTCAGAAGATGCAGGTGTCTCGCTACATCGGCAACACACTCAGCAGCAATGAGGTTGTGGAAGGCACAAAGTACACTCACAAGGATGTTGAGACAAACGTGCCTTACACTTATGTACTCAAAGCAACAGACGGCACAAACCTCTCATCTGGTGTTGTTCTCTACTACACTCGTGAAGGCGCAACTCGCATTTCTGACCTCAGCATGAGCCAGATTGACAAGTCTAACGGCTACGATGCAAAGGTGGAGTGGACTGCTTGCCCAGATGCAAGCAACATCAAGGTTACTGCAACAAATGGCTCTCGCACCATCAACGAGACTGTAAGCGGCAGCACAACAAGCTTCATCATCCCAGATGTGAAGACTGAAGAGGAATGGACAGTTACTGTTGTTGCTGTCAACGAGAAAGGTTCTTCTCTCTCTACATCTACAAGCCTCAAGATTGGTAAGACACTCGTTGGCTTCCTTTCTGTTTATCCAACTGAGGACGAGCTCATCGCAAATGGTGACGACGACGAGGCTTCTGCTTGGCTTTGGACAAAGAGCGAGTATCCAACAGCACACTACGTTTACTTTGGCGACATCAAGAGTGCTGTCGACGTCGAGCCATACCGTGTTCTCTTCTGGCTTCGCGACCTTGAGAACGTAGGCGAGGATGTTGTCTTCAACATGCCAGAGGTGGTTAAGAACGCAACTCCAGTAGTTAAGGAATGGTACAAGAACGGTGGTTCGCTTCTCCTTTGGAGCCACGCTATGCCATACGTTGAGACTATCGGTCGTGTGCCAGAAGGTACAATTCAGTCAAACGACCGCAATATCGGCACAGGTGCTGGCGGTTGGAATCCAGACACATGGGCAATGGCAGTAAGCGCTTACCCTGGTCTCAAGTTCAAGATTGATTACTCTAACCACCCAATCTACCGTGGTTTCGAAATCATTGAGAACGACCGCTGCAAGCTTATCCCATTCAAGGGTGCTGGTTGGACAGAAGACCACAACTGTCTCTTCTTCAACTGGCCAGGTCAGCTCACAGACAAGGGCAATCAGGACAAAGCTTGCTACGACCTCGTGACATCTGTCTATGGCATCTACCCTCTTGGCACTTGGGATAGTCAGATCGAATGGATTGGTCAGCTCAACGTGTGGGAGGCTCAGCAGGGCAACACAGAGTTCAAGGGCACTATCCTTTGCATTGGCAATGGTGGTTGCGAGTTCTCTATGAAGAATGCTGACGGCACACCAGACAAGAGCGCATACCCAAAGAACAATCCTTATCAGGACAATGTGCTCAAGCTTGCTAAGAACAGCATTGAGTATCTTAAGACACGATAACATTGAGTAATTCATAATGCATAATTCGAATTATGCATTATGAATTATGCTTTAAAACAAAAAGGCATACCTATGATTTTTAACTTCAGAAAGCCATTATACATTGGTATAGCAGCAATTGCAATGTCATTTGCATCATGCGGTGATGACAAAGACGACGTCATCATGCCACCAGCACCAGATGACAATAGTCAGGAAAAGCCTGTGGTGAAGCCAGAGAAGGCAAAATACGACGAGCTGTATCGTCCTCAGATACATTTCACTCCAGCAAAGAACTGGATGAACGACCCTAACGGCATGGTGTATGTGAACGGCACATGGCATCTCTTCTACCAGTACAACCCTCAGGGCAATGGCTGGGGCAATATGTCGTGGGGACACGCCACAAGCTCAGACCTCATGCATTGGGAGGAGCAGGATGTGGCTCTCGTTCGCGACAACCTTGGCGACATCTTCTCTGGTAGTGCCGTGATTGACAAAGACAACACTGCTGGCTTCGGTAAGGACGCTATGGTATGCTTCTACACAAGCAGCGGCTCTCGTCAGCAGCAGTCTATGGCATACAGCACCGACGGAGGCAAGACATTCAAGACATACAACGGCAACCCAATCATAGGCAACAGCGACAAGGACGATTTCCGCGACCCAAAGGTGTTTTGGCACGAGGAATCACACCAGTGGATTATGTCGCTTGCTCGCGGATGGACTTATGCCATCGACTTCTATGCTTCAACCGACATGAAGAGCTGGAAGCACATCAGCACATTCTCTACTCCAGAGTATGCTCGCTGCAACAAAGGACAGTGGGAATGTCCTGACTTGATGAAAATTGACAACAAGTGGGCGCTGATCGTCAGCACCAACCCTGGCGGACCTGTCAGCGGCAGCGGCACGATGTACTTTGTTGGCAACTTCGATGGCACAACATTCACTGCCGACGCTCTCGACTATCCTCTGTGGATGGACTACGGCATGGACAACTATGCTGGAGTGACTTGGTCAAATACTGGCGACCGCCACGTGCTCATAGGATGGATGAACAACTGGAACTATGCGGGCGACGTGCCTTGCTCGCCTTGGCGCTCTGCCATGACTCTGCCTCGTGAGCTTACTCTCACTCAGATTGATGGCAAGTCCTACCTTGGCAGCGCTGTGGTGAAGGAAATAGACAAGATTGCTGGCGAATGGCAGAATGCCAATGCCACATTCCCTAAAGCATCTGCTTACCAGGTTCAGGTGACTGTTGACATGAACACCAACAGCACCATCACCCTCTCAAACGAGAAAGGTCAGCACTACGACATTGAGATCAAGGGAGCGGCTAAGACAATTCTTGCTCGTCGCAATGGTCAGGCAGGAGTTATCAACTTCAACAACTCCTTCTCAATCCCTGCCACACAGGCTCCTATCCTCAGCAATTCCGACAAGCTCACTCTCAACATCTACGTTGATCAGTCGTCTGTTGAAATCCTGTCTGAGGATGGCACTACAAGCATCACCAACCTCGTATTCCCAAGCAGCATCTACAATTCTTGCTCAACTACGGGAACTGCTAAGGTGCGAGTTCTCAAAAGCATCTGGCAATAAAAAACTATCTTTTTTGCAAATAATCTAAACTGTAAGGAAAATAATGAAAAGAATTCTTTTTTCACTAACCGCATTGGCAGCATTCACACTCCAGTCTTCTGCTCAGATGAAGATTGAGCGCCTTGCACACGACAATTGTAACATTCGCATTGCTGCAACAGAGCAGAGCAAGTACCTGCTTCTGCCTGTGGAGGATAAGGCTCCTGAGGCAAACATCAAGGTTGTTGCCAACAACGACTTGCAGCGCACAGTGAACATTCGTCTTGCTCAGAACAAGATCGATTACTACGTGCCATTCTTGCTCGATGAGTTTCGTGGCAAAGAGTTGGTGCTCACTACTACTCTCAACATCGACCGCAGCAATCGTGGCGGCGTGGGTGCAGAGGTGAGACTGAAGGACATTCGTCTGTCAAACACATTCGACTCTGCCAACAAGGAGAAGTTCCGTCCTTCATTCCACCACACTCCTGAGTATGCGTGGATGAACGACCCTAACGGCATGTTCTATCTCGATGGCGTTTGGCATCTTTTCTACCAGTACAACCCTTACGGCTCAATGTGGGGCAACATGAACTGGGCTCACTCTACATCTACCGACCTCATCAACTGGAAGCACGAAGGAGTGGCTATCGCTCCTGATGCTCATGGTGCCATTTTCTCTGGCTCATGCGTGGTCGATACAGAAGGAACAGCAGGTTTCGGCAAGGGTGCAGTTATTGCTCTCTACACATCTGCCACTCCTACTCCACGAGGCGACATCCAGTGCCAGTCGCTTGCTTACTCTACTGATGGTGGCAAGACTTTCACTCGCTACAACGGTAACCCTATTCTCACAGCCGATATTGCAGACTTCCGCGACCCTAACATGTTCTGGAACGAGGATATCAACGCTTGGAATCTCATCATGTCTGCAGGTCAGGAGATGCGTATCTACTCTTCTCCAAATCTCAAAGACTGGAAGGAAGAGTCACGCTTCGGTCTCAATCTTGGCTGCCACGGTGGTGTTTGGGAATGCCCAGACCTGATGAAACTCCCAGTTGAAGGAACAAAGGAAAGCAAGTGGGTGCTTATTGGCAACATCAACCCTGGCTTCATCTATGGCGGTTCGGCTACTCAGTATTTCGTGGGCGACTTCGACGGACACAAGTTCACAGTTGACAACGAGGCTCGCTATGCAGATGGCAATGCTCTCTGGCAGGACTATGGCAAGGATCACTACGCTACAGTTTCATTCTCAAATGCTCCTGACGGCCGTCACCCAATGATTGCCTGGATGAGCAACTGGGAATATGCTAACGACGTGCCAACAATGCAGTATCGTTCGGCTAACTCTATCGTTCGCGACACATATCTCTATAAGGTAGGCAAGGAGTACTTCCTCGGCTCACGTCCTGCCCCAGAGTACGACAAGGCTGGTCTCGACAAGCAAATCAAGGTTAAGGGCTCTTGCACCGTTACTCTCTCAAATGCAGAGGGCGATGAAGCAACCATCATTTACGATCAGAAGGCAATGACACTCACTTTCGACCGCAGCAAGAGCGGCATCACAGACTTCAACCAGAACTTCGCTGGCAAGACTACTGCTCCTGTACATCGCAAGCTCACATCGCTCCGCATCTTTGTCGATAACTCATCTGTTGAGGTGTTTGGCAACAACGGCGAGGTTGTGCTCACCAACCTTGTATTCCCAAAATCTAAACTCGATAAAATTACTGTGAAATAATTCGATAATTCGATTAATCGATTATTCGATAAAAAAATAAATTATGAAAAACAATAGTAAAGTAGCAATAGTCAGCGTAATGCTCTGCTTCTTCGCCATGGGATTCGTCGATCTCGTTGGCATAGCAAGCAACTACGTGAAGGAAGACCTCCAGCTCACCGACTCAGTGGCTAACATCTTCCCATCCCTCGTGTTCTTCTGGTTCCTCCTTTTCAGCGTGCCAACAGGTATGCTCATGAACAAGATTGGACGCAAGAACACCGTGCTCGTCTCTCTCGCAGTGACAGTAGTGTCTCTCCTTCTCCCACTTTTTGGCGAGACATTCCCAATCATGCTCATTGCTTTCTCTCTTCTTGGCATTGGCAACGCAATCATGCAGACATCGCTCAACCCACTCGTAACAACTGTGATGGGTGGCGGCAATCTTGCATCTACACTCACATTCGGACAGTTCATCAAGGCAATCGCATCGTTCCTTGCTCCTTACCTTGCAATGTGGGGCGCAACAGCTCTGATACCTTCATTTGGCTATGACTGGCGAATCCTCTTCGCTATCTACCTCGTGATAGGTGCAATAGCAACTGCCGTGCTTTGGGCTACTCCTATCGCAGAACAGCCAATCGAGGGTAAGGCATCAGGCTTCATCGACTGTCTCAAGCTGCTTGGCAAACCAATCGTCCTTCTCTCGTTCCTCGGCATCATGTGCCATGTGGGCATCGACGTTGGCACCAACACCACAGCGCCTAAGCTTCTGATGGAGCGTCTCGGCATGACTCTCAACGATGCAGCATTCGCCACATCGCTCTACTTCATCTTCCGTACCATTGGCTGCTTCACAGGCTCATTCTTCCTCCGTGTGCTGAAGACTCGCACCTTCTTCATCATCTCCGTTGTGATGATGGCACTCTCAATGGCAGGCATGTGGATTGGCACTGAGCAGTGGATGCTCTACGCTGCAATCGCTCTCGTAGGCTACGGCAACTCAAACGTATTCTCAATCTGCTTCGCCAACGCTCTCCAGTCAGTGCCAGACAAGCAGAATGAGGTCAGCGGTCTCATGATTATGGGCCTCTTCGGTGGCACAATCTTCCCACTCTTCATGGGATTTGCCAGCGACGCAATGGGCCAGGCAGGTGCCGTGCTCATCATGGCAATCGGTGTAGCTTATCTCTTCACATACATCCGCAAGCTGTAATCAAAGTCTGCACTTTCGCAATAGTATAAAACGAGGATACGTCACTGTTTGGCGTATCCTCGTTTTATGCTACTACCATTCATCTTGCAGCAATCAAAAGAACTGATGGCATCGTTGAAAACAGTTTCATTTCAGTGCCACGGCAGAGAATGCGACAATGATGTAGCGAGTGAACTTACCTATAAAAGAGAAGAGGAGGACACCCCATACGTTGGCACGGAGTATGCCAAGGGCAATGGAGATGGCTGTGCCGAAGATGGGGAGGAATGAGAATGTGGCTATCCAAGAGCCTTTTTTTGCCACATAGTCGCGAGTGCGGAGGAGGCGGCGTTCCTTGACGTGCATCCATCGCGATATCTGCTCTACGCTGCCGATGCGGCCAATGTAGTAGTTGAACATAGAGCCAAGTACATTGCCTATAGTGCCACTGATGATGGTGAGCCAGGGATCCATGCCTGTGGTTACGAGCAATGCGCCCATCACAGCTTCGGAACTGAATGGGACGAACGTGCCTGCAAGGAAGGATGCCATTGCCATTCCGATGTAGCCGTATTCTATGAAGAATTGATTGAGTGAATCCAAGGAGTTGAGAATGAAGAATTAATGATTAAAAATGAGTGAGGGGGTGCTTGGTGGGAGAAGTGCGAGTGTTAGGTAGGCGCACAATGCTATGCCAAGCACAAGGAGAACAAGCGAGAGGATGTGGGAGAAGCGGGTGTAGGTCAGGGCAAAGAAGTGACCAAACAGGATGGAGACATCTACCAGCATCACGGGAAGGAGCGTGTCAAGATATTGTGGCTGCAGGCATACATATATAATAATGTATAGGCAGTGGATAATTACGACGTTGTAGATAATACGTGTGCGCGTCTTGTCGAGGAAGCTGTTTCGGGCGAAGTCTGTTGCGCCTGTGACGAAGAGAATGAAAAAGAAGGCGAATGGCAAAATCTGGCTGAGGGTGAGCTGCGTGTAGTCATACCACTGGAATGTGATGAGTGACTGGATATGCTCGACGAACATTGGCAAGGCATCGAGCGAAAAGGCGATGCATGCGTAGAACCAGTATGGCAAGATAGTTGCCAGAAGCGACGCTATAAAACAGCGAAATGAGAATGCACGAAGATAGCCTTGCAGCACCCAGTAGCATGGCACAAGCAAGAGCATCTTGGGAAACACAAGCGAGGATGCAGACAGCATTAAAAAAGCTGAAAATGCGAGCATTGGGCTCGGCAACTGATAGGTGGCAAAGAGAGCAAAGAAGGACAGCAACGAGAACAGCATCAGGATGCTGCCTGGGTGCACAGTGTGGCAGCTCACAGCCAGTGCACACAGCACTGCCAAGGTGCTGCTCAGCATGCGCGAGCTGATGCGTAGGAGCACGTTGCTGTTGTTGAGTTCAGCCAACAGATACACGCCGCCTGAAACGAAAGCCAGTCCCAGACCTAAGCCCCAGTACCCTTGCTGCAAGAATGGCGGCACGAGCTGCCACAGCCCGTAGTCAGCAGTGGCGAATGCAGACACAGCCTCAATGCCTGGATGAGGCAGGAAGAGCCATAGGGCTACGGCTATTACGCACACCACGGGGAGAGTGATTTGGCTGCTTGCTATTTTTTTCTGAAAATCGAGTTGCATTGTCCTCAACGACCTTTTTACTTAATTGAAATAATAAAAAGTTTTAAATCGGCTACAAAGTTACGCATTTTTCACTTTGTAAGTTGCACAAATTGCGATTAATCAAAATATTTTCACTAAATTTGCACCGTATTTTGATCAAAAACAGTTAATGAAGAAACTTTTTATTGAGACTTATGGCTGCCAGATGAACGTGGCAGACAGTGAAGTCATTGCGTCTGTCATGAAAATGGCAGGGTATGATACGTGTGACTCTATCGACGATGCAGACGCTGTGTTGCTGAATACTTGCTCGGTGCGCGAGAACGCAGAGAACAAGATATACAACCGTCTTGAGTCCCTTCACGCTTTGCAGAGGAAGGGCAGAAATCTCATCATAGGCGTTGTGGGGTGCATGGCGGAGAGAGTGAAGGAAGACCTCATTGAGAATCACCACGTTGACATCGTAGCTGGCCCTGATTCTTATCTCTCGCTGCCAGAACTGTTTGCCGCTGCCGAAATAGGCGAGAAAGCCATAAACATAGAGCTCTCCACTACGGAGACATATCGCGATGTGATTCCTGAGCGCGTGTGCGGCAGTCACATCAGCGGTTTTGTGAGCATCATGCGTGGCTGCAACAACTTCTGCCACTACTGCATCGTGCCTTACACTCGAGGTCGCGAGCGCAGTCGCGAGGTGGACAGCATCTTGAACGAAGTGAAGGACTTGCAGGCAAAGGGATATAAGGAGGTGACGCTGCTTGGCCAGAATGTGAACAGCTATAAAGCCAAATCCCCACAGTCGCCAGAGGGGCAGACTGTACAAGATGGGGACAACGCTGAGTATGTGGAGTTCCCACAGCTGTTGGCGATTATTGCTGAGGCTGTGCCTGAGATGCGCATACGATTCACCACTTCGCATCCTAAAGATATGAGCGACGAGACGCTGGAGGTGATTGCGGCACATCCTAATATCTGCCGACACATACACTTGCCAGTGCAGAGCGGAAGCGACCGCATACTGAAATTGATGAACCGCAAATACACTCGCGAGTGGTACTTGGGCAGAGTGGCTGCCATCCGCCGCATATTACCTGACTGTAGCATCACAACCGACATTTTCGTTGGCTATCATTCTGAGACAGAAGAGGATCATCAGCTCTCGCTGTCGCTGATGCGTGAGGTGGGATATGACTCTGCGTTCATGTTCAAGTACTCGGAGCGACCAGGTACTTACGCATCGAAGCATCTGACTGACAACATTCCTGAGGACGTGAAGATTGCTCGTCTCAACGAGATGATTGCATTGCAGAACCAGTTATCTGCCGAGAGTTACAGCAAGGATGTGGGCAAGACGTATGAGATACTCGTGGAGGGTGTGTCGAAGCGCAGCAAGGAACAGCTCTTCGGTCGCACTCAGCAGAACAAGGTGATTGTGTTCGACCGCGGCACTCACCACATCGGTGATTTCGTGAAGGTGAAGGTTTTGGAATCAAGCTCAGCTACACTCAAAGGCATTGAAGTATGAAGAAAAGAAATCCATATTTCTCCACGCAGTTCATAACTGCCACCATCAGTACCACACTCGTGCTGGTGCTGCTCGGTTTCATCGTACACTTCGTGCTGACGGCTCAGAACCTCTCCAACTACGTGAAGGAGAACATCAACGTGAGCGTGCTCATCAGCGATGATCTTGACAGTGTGCAAGTGCGCAAATTGGAGTCGAAGTTTGCGAATGCTCCATACACCAAGAGCATCGACTACATCTCGAAGGAGGAGGCACTGAAGGAGCAGACTGAAGCTATGGGCACTGACCCAACCGAGTTCTTGGGCGATAACCCTTTTACGGCATCGTTTGAGATAAAGATCAACGCTGAATATGTGGAGGCAGACAGCCTCAACGCTATAGTGAAGGAGATGAAGGGCAATTCGGACATTGTGGATGTAGTGTATTCGAAGGATCTGATTCAGTCGGTTAATGACAACATACGCAAGGTGAGTATCGTTCTGTTTATCATTGCGGTGCTGTTCACTTACATCTCGTTCGCTCTCATCAACAACACTTTGCGACTCGCCATATTCTCCAAGCGATTCATCATCAACACGATGAAACTGGTGGGCGCGAGCTGGAGCTTCATCCGTCGCCCATTCCTGATGCAGAGTCTGCTGCTGGGCATCGTGTCGGCAGTGATTGCCAATGGCGTGATACTGGGTTGTTTGTACTTGCTTCGCCAGTATGAGCCACAGATTGACAATGTTATAAGCCTCAATGCAGTAATCATCGTGGCAGTGGCGGTGTTTGCCTTCGGCATCATCATCACATTCTTATGCTCATTCTTATCACTGAATAAGTATTTGAAGATGAGCAGGAATGAACTGTATTATCAGTAAGTTTTTTAGTTTAGAATTTTATAGATAAAAATAACAATGAATAATTTCGCATTTTCAAAAATCAACTACATCCTTCTCTGCGTGGGAATGGCAATCATCGTGCTTGGCTTCATCCTTATGTCGGGTGACGCAACAACAGAGGAGGCTTTCAATCCTGAGATTTTCAGCGACCGCCGCATCAAAGTTGCACCTATGGTGTGCTTGTTTGGGTTTCTTTTCGAGATTGTGGCTATTCTTTGGCCAAGCAAGAAGGGAGTGAAAAGCGAGGAATAAAGGATTGAGAATCAAGAACTGAGAATCAGAGTTTAGAAATCAAGAATACTCAATAGAATATGGATTGGTTACAAGCCCTGCTTATGGGCATATTCCAGGGACTCACTGAGTATCTGCCAGTGAGCAGTTCTGGCCATCTTGCCATTGCAGGCGAACTGCTTGGCGTGCAGGATCCAGACAAAATCATGTCGTTCACCGTGGCTGTGCATGTGGCAACAGTGCTTTCCACTGTCGTGATACTGTGGAAAGAAGTGACATGGATTTTCAAAGGTCTGTTCAAGCCATTGCAAAACGGCAAGCTGAACGACGAGCAGAAATACGCGCTCAACATCATTATCTCGATGATTCCTATCGGCATCGTGGGCGTATGCTTCAAGGACTATATTGAAGAGGCATTCAGCGGACTCGTAGTTGTGGGCTGCTGCCTCATCGTCACAGCTTTACTGCTTGGCTTCAGCTATTTTGCTAAACCACGCACCAAGGAAAACATCACCACACTCGATGCGTTCATCATCGGCATAGCACAGGCAATTGCGGCTCTTCCTGGCCTCTCGCGCTCGGGTTCCACCATCGGCATGGGACTCATACTTGGCGACAAGAAGGAGAAGCTGGCACAATTCTCATTCCTCATGGCTATTCCTCCTATCCTCGGCATGGCTCTGCTCGATGTGAAGGATATGCTGGAAGTGGGCGTGGAAGAGGCTATGGCAGGCATCTCGCCTATGTCTCTCGCAATTGGATTCGTGGCAGCATTCATCACAGGATGCCTGGCTTGCAAACTGATGATCGATCTCGTGAAGAAAGGCAAGATGATTTGGTTTGCCGCATACTGCGCCATAGTCGGTATCGCAGTTCTTATCTGGCAATTAATAGCATAAAAGATACTAATGAATTTCATCCAAGGCGAAATACTCACATTCAACAAGCCATACCGTTGGACATCCTTCAACCTTGTGGCTAAAGTGCGCGGAGAACTCTCGCACCGCCTCGGCGTGAAGAAGCTGAAGGTGGGACATGCAGGCACGCTTGACCCTCTTGCTACAGGTGTTCTCATCATCTGCACTGGCAAAGCTACAAAGCAGATAGACGAGCTGCAGTCGCACACAAAAGAATACGTTGCTACAATCAAGCTCGGTGCTACAACCCCTTCCTTCGATATGGAAACATCGGAGGATGCCACATATCCGACAGCGCATATCACTCGTGAATTGATTGATTCTGTGCTTCCAACTTTCCTCGGACGCATAGAACAGATACCACCTACATACTCTGCCGTGAAAGTGGATGGAAAGCGTGCTTTCAAATATGCTCGTCAAGGAGAAGAAGTGGAGCTAAAGCCAAAAATCCTTGTCATTGACGAACTTGAAGTGCTGCATTTCGGAGAAGTAGAGGACATGGCTAATGAGGAAGCACTCATCACTGATGAGAAAGAGAAGATTAGATATCAATCTACCAATCTCCAAGGCAAGCACTTGTCGCTCACCATAAGAGTAGTGTGCAGCAAGGGCACCTACATTCGCGCACTTGCTCGCGACATTGGCAAAGCTCTTGGTTCAGGCGGCTATCTCACAGACCTCATCCGCACTCGCATTGGCAAATACACACTCCAGGAATGCCAAGATATTGAGCACTTCACCGAATGGCTCGATCAGCAAGAAATAGAGATTGCCCCAGCAGAGTGAAAGAGGCAAGCAAAAAGAATAATTGAAATAATAAAATCGTAAACAATAATAATAAGATGAAGCTCTCACAATTCAAATTCAAACTCCCTGACGACAAAATTGCTGCATACCCACGCACTTACGATCCTGAGACAAAGCTCTACAATCGCGACGAGTGCAAGCTGATGGTGGTGCACAAGCAGACAGGAGAGATTGAGCATAAACTCTTCAAGGACATCATCAACTACTTCGACGAGCACGACGTGTTCATCTTCAACGACACGAAGGTGTTCCCTGCTCGCTTATATGGCAACAAGGAAAAGACAGGTGCTCGCATCGAGGTATTCCTTCTCCGCGAGCTGAACGAGGAACTTCGCCTTTGGGACGTACTCGTTGATCCAGCCCGCAAGATCCGCATCGGCAACAAGCTGTACTTCGGTCCAGACGAATCGCTCGTAGCAGAAGTGATTGACAACACTACTTCGCGCGGACGCACTCTGCGCTTCCTGTATGATGGTCCTCACGATGAGTTCAAATCACTTCTCTACTCTCTCGGCGAGTCGCCAATCCCTGACGATGTGCGCAGCAAGCGTCCTGCTGAGTTTGAGGACTTTGAGCGCTTCCAGAACATCTTCGCCCGCAACGAGGGTGCCGTGACAGTGCCAGTGTCTGGTCTCCACTTCTCTCGCGAGTTGATGAAGCGCATGGAAATCAAGGGCATTGAGCAGGCATTCATCACTCTCCACGCAGGCTTAGGCAACTTCCGCAGCATTGATGTGGAAGACCTCACCAAGCACAAGACAGACAGCGAGCAGATGTTTGTGAACAAGGAGGCATGCGACTTAGTCAACACAGCCAAGGACAACGGACACAAGGTATGCGCCGTAGGCACAACAACGCTCCGATGCATTGAGACATGCGTTGGCCCTGGCGGCAGGATCAAGGAGTTTGACGGATGGACAAACAAGTTCATCTTCCCTCCATACGACTTCACCGTGGCAGATGCCCTCGTGGTGAACTTCCAGATGCCACTCTCCACCATGCTCATGCTCATCACGGCCTTTGGCGGCTACGAAGTGGTGATGGACGCATACGCAGAGGCGCTGAAAGGCGACTACAAGTTCGGAACATTTGGCGATGCAATGTTGATCATAGATTGATGCACACGGTATATCTATCTCTCGGCACGAATCTTGGCGACAAAGAGTACAATCTCAAGTCTGCCATTCACGAAATATCTATGCGGATTGGAGCCGTCACGGCTCAGTCCGCATTTATAGAAACTGAACCTTGGGGATTCGAGAGCGACAACACGTTTCTCAATGCCGCCATCAAGGTTGAGACAGACCGCACGCCAATGCAGGTGCTGCGCATCACGCAGAAGATAGAACGCGAGTTGGGCAGGACAAGCAAGTCTGTGAATGGCATCTATCACGACAGGCTCATCGACATAGACATACTGCTCTACGACGAGCTGAGCATAAGCACCCCCTCACTCACCATCCCGCATCCAAGGATGCACGAACGAGATTTCGTACAAATACCATTAAAACAAATCCTATGACTCTCAAAACAATTTGCCTGACGGCACTCGCTACCATATCCCTCACTGTTATGGCACAGAATAAACAGTTCACACTCGACGACCTCATCCCTGGCGGCTCACGATACTACAGCAGCTCGTATGCGCAGAACAAGTACCTCACATGGTGGGGTGACATCTGCGTTGAGCTCGGCGTGGACGAATGCAAGATTGTGGACACGCAGAATGGCAGCACCCAGCCATTCCTAACGCTCGAAACAATAAACTCCATCCTCACGGCAAAAGGATGCCGCCCGCTGCGCTCTCTGCTCTATCTGGAGTTTCCTATTGCAGACAAGCCTCATGTGCTTGTCGAGAATGCAAATGAGATTTCGTTCATCAATTTCAACACCAACAAGGTGTTATGGCATGCAAACATTGACACAAAAGCAGCGAACATTGACAGGAACACATCTTCATTGTCAACAGCATACACGAAGTCACACAACCTGTATGTGCAGACATCAGATGGCTATGTGCACCAAGTGTCGAAGGACGGCAACTCAGACTTAGTGTATGGCGAAAGCGTGCACCGCGAAGAGTTCGGCATCAGCAAAGGCACGTTCTGGAGTCCATCAGGCAACAAGCTCGCCTTCTACCGCATGGACCAGAGCATGGTGAGCAAATATCCGCAGGTGAACATCACACCTTACGATGACTCACAGTGCTACGAAGGCAAAGACAGCGCAAGCCTTAGCTCTCGTTGCGCCACCATCGAGCCAGACGCTTACCCAATGGCTGGTGAGGCTTCGCACAAAGTCTCAGTGGGCATCTACACCCCTCAGGGTGAAAAGACCATATACCTTGACACAGGCGATCCCACCGACCGCTATTTCACCAACATAGCTTGGTCGCCCGACGAGACGTCAATCTATCTCATTGAGGTTAACCGCGACCAGAACCGCGGCTCGCTGGACGAGTATGATGCTGAGACAGGCAAGAAGATACGCACCGTATTCACTGAGGAGAACCCAAAGTACTTCGAGCCAATGAACCCAATCCAGTTCTTGCCATGGGACGAAGGCAAGTTCGTGTATCAGTCACGCCGTGATGGCTACAACCATATCTATCTCTACAACGCAAGCAATGGCAAGCTCATCAAGCAGCTCACCATTGGCAAGTTCGAGGTGATTGACATCCTCGGATTCAATACTGCCGAACAGAGCATCATATACACTTCCAACGAAAAAGACCCACTGCAGAAGAACGTGTTCAGCGTCAGCATGAAAGGCAAACGCTACATCCTCGGCAACACAACAGGCTGGCACAATCCTATTTTGGCTCAGTCAGGCAACTATTACATCGACAACTACTCTTCCCCTATCATTCCTCGCCACATAGACATAGTGTCCGTATGCACAAACCAGATTGTGAACATACTCTCCGCACCCGATCCATGGCAGGCATTCAGCAAGCCAGCAATCAAGGTTGGAACAATCAAGGCTGCTGACGGAGTGACAGACCTGTACTACCGCCTCATACTTCCTCCAGACTTTGACGAGAGCAAGAAATACCCTGCCGTGGTGTACGTGTATGGCGGTCCTCATGCTCACAACATCGACGCCACTCGCGCCTGGGGAGCTCGCGGATGGGACATCTACATGGCGCAGAAAGGCTACGTCATGTTCTGCCTCGACAACCGTGGCTCAGAGCACCGCGGACTTGAGTTCGAGCAAGCCACATTCCGCAATCTCGGCGTGGAGGAAATGAAGGATCAGCTTCTTGGAGCTGAGTTCCTCAAGAGTTTGCCATACGTGGATGAGGAGCGTCTTGGCGTTCACGGCTGGAGCTTCGGCGGCTTCATGACATCGAGCCTCATGTGTCGCCCCGACACACCGTTCAAGGTAGGCGTGGCAGGCGGACCAGTTATCGACTGGAAATTCTACGAGGTGATGTATGGCGAACGCTACATGGACACGCCTCAGTCCAACCCAGAAGGATACAAAAACACATCATTGCTCCACAAGGCAAAGGATCTGAAAGGCAGACTGATGGTCATTTATGGTGGCAACGACCCAACATGCGTGCCACAGCACACCCTCTCGTTCATGCGCGCTTGCATAGACGCAGGCACCTATCCAGACCTCTTCACATATCCTGGAGACGGCCACAACATGATGGGCACAGATAGAGTTCACTTACACGAAGTAATAACAAGATATTTTGAAGATCATCTAAAATGAACAAGCTTACAGTAATAAAAGTTGGTGGAAAAATCGTAGAAGACGAAAACACCCTCTCCCAGCTCCTTCGCGACTTCTCAGCCATCGAAGGCGCAAAAGTCCTCGTGCATGGCGGCGGCAGATCAGCCACAAAAATCGCTGCGCAGCTGGGCATAGAGAGCACAATGATAGGCGGCCGCCGCGTCACAGACGCTGAGATGCTCAGCGTTGTCACAATGGTGTATGGCGGCCTTGTCAACAAGAACATCGTAGCCAAGCTCCAGGCATGCGGCATCAATGCTCTTGGTCTCACAGGCGCCGACATGAGCGTCATGCTCTCCCACAAGCGTCCGCTGAAGAAGGTTAAGTTGGAAGACGGCACAGAGCAGATGGTCGATTTCGGCTTCGTAGGAGACGTTGACTCATGCAATGGCAAGATGCTCGCCACTCTCATCGAGCAAGGCATCGTGCCAGTTATGGCACCACTCACTCACGATGGCAATGGAAACCTTCTCAACACCAACGCAGACACCATCGCTGGCGAAACAGCCAAGGCACTTGCGCCATACTTCGACGTCACCCTCATCTACTCCTTCGAGCACGCAGGCGTTCTCACCAACCCCGACGATGAAGCATCCGTCATTCCGCTCATCACAGCCGACTCCTTCGAGTCATACAAGGCTGACGGCACCATCAGCGGCGGCATGATCCCAAAGATTGAGAATGCCCTCGAAGCTGTCAATGCTGGCGTGAAGCAAGTCATCATCACCAAGTCTGACGCCATCGACGGCAATCACGGAACTGTAATAAAATAATGGATTTCAAGCACGACATACTTCCACTGAAAGACCGAATCTTTCGCTTGGCTCTTCGCATCACCATGAATCGCGAAGAGTCGGAAGACATCGTGCAAGACACTCTGCTGAAACTGTGGCAAAAGCGAGATGAGCTGAGCCGCATCGCCAACATCGAATCCTTTGCCCTCACAATGGCACACAACCTTGCCATCGACCGCAAGGCAAAGTATGAGAACCGCAACATCTCGCTCGATGAGTCTGCCCACGACCGCACCGACGAGCATCAGCCATCACCCGATGCAATGCTTGCCAACCAAGAGCGCACCAGCCTCATCGAGCGAATCATCAACAGCTTGCCCGACAAGCAGCGCTCTGTCATCCAGCTCAGAGACATCGAGGCAAAATCCTACAAAGAGATAGCCTCCATCCTCAGCATCACCGAAGCCGACGTGAAAGTCACCCTCTTCCGTGCCCGAAACAAGATAAAGGAAGAATTCATCAAAGCCAGCAATACGTAAAAAAAGCAAAAGTCGCTCAACGTGCACAGGCCGTAAGCCTTCGTTCATTCAGAACGGTCGGGCATGAATGAAGCGGACACGAAAAAAACGACTGCTTCTGCCATCTCATTCTTTCTTTTTATGCACAAACGCTACGAATGCATCCACTTCTTCTTTAGACTTCACCCTTGCGGTAAACATTTGCTGTCCCATTGCTCCCGACAGAATTTCAGGCATTCGTTCGCACATCACAAGTTGCTCACTATACATCTCTTTCACTTCGTCCACGCTATGGGCATATTCATATATGTCGCGCCGTGAGGCAAAGACACTGTAGTATTCGTCTGCCCAGA
The DNA here is from genome assembly GCA_045600665.1 of Bacteroidaceae bacterium. Lineage (GTDB taxonomy): Bacteria > Bacteroidota > Bacteroidia > Bacteroidales > Bacteroidaceae > Minthosoma. The sequence continues at coordinate 24,749 of JAZRYI010000041.1, read as the reverse complement.
CACGTGAGAGTGCATTGTGAGCATCGTGGCTGAGGGCAGAAGCCAGACGCGACTTGTCGTAGGCAACCATGTCTGCCCATATCTTATACACGTCAGTGCTGTGAGCATAGTTGATCATGTCGGGCGTATAGCCACCAGCAGGACGCATGTTCACCTCAAGAGCCACGAAGTCGCCTACGCTGCCAAGCGCTCCTCTGTCCTTGTCGAGACGGAAGAACTCCAGATGCACAAAGCGGCTCCTCACGCCAAATGCCTTGACGGTCTTGCGACCGATCACTTGCAGCGGCTCAGGAATCTCTTTTGCAACATAGTAGGAGAGGTCGAGCTGCTTGTTCACGATGTCCATGATGCTTGGCGGCCATACCGTCATCGACTCAAACAGAGGATTGCCCTTAGAGTCGATGATAGCATCGTACGAGCAGATGTCGCCAGTGATAAATTCCTCTATCACATAATCGTCCACATTTGTCACGGTGTTGAAGAAATCTTCCAGCTCGTATTCATCATGAATCTTATGTGTGCCGCCAGCGCCTACGCCAACATCAGGCTTGCCGATAAGCGGATAGCCCACCTCGTCGGCAAAAGCCTCGGCAGCATTCTGTCCCTTCGAGCACTTCACCTGACGCGCAGTCGGAATGCCTCCTTCGAGGTAAATCTTCTTCATCTCCGACTTCTCCTTGATGAAGGAGATACGGTCGCTCTGAATGCCTGTTGCGACATTGAAGTCTGTGCGCAGACGAGCATCCTGCTCCAGCCAGTATTCGTTGTTGGACTCTATCCAGTCTATCTTGCCGTATTTGTATGAGAGGAATGCCACCGCCCTGAACATCTGCTGGTAATCCTCCATGTTGTCAACACGATAGTATTCTGTCAGCGACTCTCTCAGCTCATTGCTGAGGCTCTCGTATGGCGCATCGGCAATGCCAAGCACGTTGACTCCATTCTGTTTGAGATGATGGCAGAACTGCCAGTAGGTATGTGGGAATTGTGGGGAAATGAATATGAAGTTCATTGTTTTTGAGGTTTTACGGTTTTGAGGTTTTGTGGTTTGGCGGTTTGGCGGTTTGGGGATTTATGCCGCAATAGCAATCTTGTTGTTGATTATCTTGTCAAAGAAATACGCAGCTTGCTTTCTCCACCAGCAGAAGTCGTGGCTCACGTCCTTGCCCCAGAAGTCGAACCAGCCATCCACTCCAGCACTGGCAAGCACCTGCTGCAGGCGGCGAGTCGATGCGCTCGTCACCTCCTCATATTCGCCCTGACCGCAGCAGCACACAATCTGCTTGCTCCTGTACTGGCTCAGCAGGATGGAAGGGTCGTGTTGTCCGCTCAGGTAGTCGAGAGGCGAGTTGAAGTAGATCAGCTCATCGTCATACTGAGGGAAGAAATAGTCGGCATGGAACAAGCCGCTCAGCGACAGCAGCGTGCAGAACAGCTCAGGGCGACGGAAGAACACGTTGCCAGCATGGTAGCCGCCCATTGAGCAGCCAGTCACAATCAGCTGCTCGCCATTGCTCACCTCTGGAATCAGCTCATCCACAACGTAATTGCACCAACGCTCGTGCAAGGCGATGCGCTCATGATAGCGGCTCTTCTCCACGTCCGACACATAAGCCACGCTATCGCCATTCACGCCATTGCTCCATGTCTCCCTGTCAATGCTGTCGCAGCAGATGAGATGAATCTGTCCAGCCTCAATCATTGGCGCAAGCACGCTAATCATGCCGTTGTCCTCCCACTCATAAAAACGTTGATCCTGCGAAGGAAACACCAACACGCCCTTGCCCTCAGTGCCATACACCTTATACTCCATGTCACGACCAAGATTCCTGCTCCAATGTTTGCAATACTGTACTTTCATAATCTTTATCTGCTTTGTTATCGTCATCGTTATCGTTTTTGAGCATCCAAAGAAAAAGAAGAACGCTACGCTGAATAAGAAATTCTTCTTCTCTCTTCTTCATCTTTGGAGGTCAAAGTTTTCGTTTTACGCTGCAAAGTTACGACATCTAGAAATATTCACCTACAGAAAGCACCTACTTTGGATAATAAACCCAAAATAGGCGCTGCACACAGAATTATCTTCTACAGAAACACTATTTTCTCAAATCATTCAATTCTTCACCTTTTGTACTCACTATCCGCATTCCACTCAGGACACCTATCGCTATTGGCTATTTGCAATCCCACAGAGAGATGGAGGTCGATGGTCTGGAGAGAACCCGAAACATCCCAATCCTCTGAGTACTCATCATTTGGCTGATGATATGCGCTGCGATCGCGCGTCTTTGGGTTTGGCGAGATGTATTCTCTTCCGTTATGAGCCGAGACAGTCGGAACGCCTACTCTGTTGAACGAGAAATGGTCGGAACGATATCCTGTGTTGCCAGGCTGAGTGACAACGTGTCTTCCCTGTGCAGCTGCTGCATAATGCACATACTCATAGCCAGTGTTCTCGTTGTGGATGATGACATCGCGAGTGGCTGGAGCAGGACCTACTCCATCGAAGTTGAGCACAGCAACAGTCTTCTCCAATGGTACAAGTGGATGAGTGACATAGTGCTGAGAGCCAAGCAACACCGCCTCTTCTGCTGTCACGGCAAGGAACAGGATGCTGCGGCGCGGAAGTTCCTTTCGTTCTGCCAACTGCTTGGCAATGGTCAGCACTGCTGCCACACCTGTGGCATTGTCGCTTGCTCCGTTGTAGATGCTGTCGCCATTCACTGGCTTACCCACTCCGAAGTGGTCCCAATGGGCAGAGAAAATAACGTATTCGTCCTTCAGCTCGGGGTCGCTACCTGGAAGGATTGCTGCCACATTATGAGAAGTGCCTCCCGACACATTGTTGACCAGCTTGACATTCGAACGACTATTGAGGCTGACTGCCTTGAATCCTTTCTTCAGCGCACTTTGCAAGAGCTCGTCGTAAGTGTAGCCAGCATTGGCAAACAGCTCAGACGCCTTCTCGCGAGTGATCCATCCCTTGAAACGCACAAGGTCGCGATTGTCTTTGTCGTTCACCAGTTCCAGATTGTGCTCATACCACGAAGGCTGCACGGTGTTCCATCCGTAAGTGGCAGGTTTTGTGTCGTGAACCACCAGCACGCCAGCAGCGCCCTGACGACTCGCCTCCTCAAATTTGTAAATCCAGCGTCCGTAGTAGGTCATGCTCTTGCCCTTGAAGAGCGAATCGTCATAGTAGCCAGGATCGTTGACCAACGCCACTACCACCTTGCCCTTCACGTCCAGTCCCTCGTAGTCGTTCCACCCATATTCGGGAGCATTGATGCCGAAGCCAACAAACACAAACTCAGCATTGCTGACATTGACAGCCTTGTCCTTCTGCGCTGTCCAAATCACTGCATCGTCATAGTCGTTGATGACAGTTGTGCCCTTTGGACCTTTCACGGTAATCTTTCCCCCCTTAGGCTTCACGGTCACATCAATCAGCGGCACATCTTGCAGATAGCTGTCGCCATTGGCAGGAATAAGCCCAAGCTTCTTGTATTCATTAGAGATATAGTCGAGCGTGAGTGGCTCGTAGCTGCTGAGAGGCTTGCGGCCTCCGAATTCATCTGATGCGAGGATGCGAGTGTGAGTGCGGAATGTCACTTCCTCGTCCGACTGCTGCACATTCTGTGCATTGGCAGAAAGAGCAGCGAAGAATGCTGCTAAATATGTAATGTATCTTGCTTTCATTTTGTTCTTTATTTTTGAAAATATACAAATTGTGCGGTTTGAATCTCAAATTTTCACTTTGTCTGGAAGAATTTATCGAAACACTCGTCACTCGTCACAAGCGCCACTTAAACACAAGAGGATTAGGGCGTAAAGTGTGTGATGAGTGCTATTTGACTCATCACCACTCGTCACCACTCATTACACTGATAATGCGCAGAGTTTCAGTAGAATAACATACATCTGTGACGAGTGACGAATGTTTTTGATTTTCTTTACCTTCAACCATTCATAAAATATGCTTTCACTGGATGCCGTTATTCGCTTCTTGTGAATACTGTTATTCAAGCCGTGCGATTAATATTAGTCATGCCGTACGAATAAGAGCATTCACACAGCGTGAATAAATAGGCTGTGTTTTAAACCGCACAGCTCGCTTAATTCATTATTTTATCAATTTGTTCACTACTCGCTCGCTTGTTGGAATAGGCCAAACGTATCCATTTGTAGATGGCGAGAATGTGCCGTTGCGCTTCACGATGCTTTCGCCACGGCGAGTGAGATCGAGAGCTCGGATGCCTTCACCTACGAGTTCTGCGCGTCGCTCAAGGTAGATTGCGTTGAGAAGGTCGTTGCCAGACAGCGAAGATATGTCGATAATGTCGTCTGCCTCAGCAATAGAGCGACGACGCACAGAAGCAAGCTCCTTGATTGCTTCCTGCGGCTGACCTGCCTTTGCGTAAGCCTCTGCAAGATTGAGCTTCACCTCTGCAAGACGGAATACTGGTGTCCAATCGAGATAGTTGGCAAGGTCGGTAAACTTCAACAACTTAAGGTTTCCTTCCGCTGGCTCGGTAAGCTCAGCAATGCGGGCATCAGCTGGAAGAGAGTATGCAGGATTGGCAGCATAGCTGTATTGAGTGTCGATGACGAACAATGCACCTGTGGCGTAGTAGTAAGACAATGCTGTCTGATTGCCTCCCTTGTTTGTCGGAGCCATTGGGAAAGAGAAGATCACCTCGCTATTGATGCTGTTGGCAAATACGCTTGCCACTGAAGCTGCAAGACTGTAGCCTGTCACAGCCTTTCCCTCGGCGATGGCTTCTTGCCAATTGCCCAACTCCAGTTGCACACGCTGACGGAGCACATGAGCTGCAGCTTGCGAGGCACGAGTCACGCCATCATAAGTGTTGCCACTAGAAGGCAGAGAAGCGATGTTGGCATTGGAAAGATCGCTGAGTATCTGCTCATACACCTCTGCTGTGGTTGACTGAGCAAGGTTGTTGTTGGCTGTAGAGCTCTCAGCATTGAGGCGAAGAGGCACCGACAGCCCATCTGGCTGCAAAGAGTAAGGAGCAGCAAAGAGCTTGTTGAGGTGGTAGTAGCTCAAAGCGCGAAGGAACTTAGCCTCAGCCACATAGCGGTCGTAGTCGTTGCCAGCCACAGCCTTTGCCTGTTCAGAATTTGCCAAGAATGTGTTTGCCTCGTTTATGACCTTATAGAGAGCAGCCCAAGCGTCTGTGTTGTCGGATGTGGAGAGACCGATAGCCATCTCATACACAGAGTAGCATTCGTGAGTGTTTGGCGAGAGTGACACTACATCATCGCCGCGAACATCGTTGTAGGCAACGCCTTTGAAAGCGAGGAAACTCTTTGCGTCGGAATAGATGCCAAGCAAGTTAGCCTCAATCTTTTCTTTGCTTTGGAATATGCTGTTTGTGGTAGTGGAGAGCACGGGATCAAGGTCGAGCTCCGATTCCTGGCAAGAGGCAGAGAGTAATGTCGCGAATGCCAGAGGAAGTATTTTGTATATATTTGTCTTCATTGTGGTGTTCGTTATCGTTATATTGTTTTCGTTTTGCGTCATCAAGGGGTCTGACCCCTTGATGATGCGTTTTCGTTATCGTTTTCGTTTAAAAACTTATCTGTGCGCCAAATGAAAAGCTGCGAGCCTGTGGTGCTGTGTTGTGATCTGTGCCGCCAGCGAGAGTTGCATTGCCTGTCTGCGACAAAACCTCTGGGTCGAGACCAGAATAGCCGGTGAGCGTGAGAAGGTTCTGAGCCTGAGCGTAGAAGCGGAGGTGGCTGATGCCTAATGACTTCAATGCACTGTACTTCTTCACAGTATAGCCAAGCACAAGGTTCTTGATGCGGAGATAGTCGCCGCTTTCCACCCAGTCGCTGATTGGAAGAGCTGAACCGTTAGAGTAGTTGTCGCCATAGATAGGCAGAGCATACTTGGCATTGGTGCACTCTGGTGTCCAGTGGTTGTTGAGGTAGTCAACCGAGTTGTTCCAGAATCGTACATCGGACAGAGTGGCTGTAGAGCCATTGTAGATTTTGTTGCCGCCCGAATACTGAAGGAAGAGAGTGAGGTCGAAATCCTTGTAGCGGAACGTGTTCGTCCATCCTCCAAACCATGTAGGGAGCGTGTTGCCAGCCACTATGCGGTTGAGATCTGCCTGAGCGTATGGAGTGCCGTCCTCAAGATAGAACTTGTTTGACTTCTCGTATTGGCAAAGCACCTTCTCGCCATTCTTGCCTACGAAGATTCTGCGTCCTGTAGCTTTGTCGATGCCAGCTGTCTCATAAAGGTAGAGCGAGCCGATGGAATGTCCCACTTTAGTGATGTTGGTTGTCTCGCCTGTGCCAGCAGTGATGAATTCTGTCACACCGTCGCTGAGTGAAGTCACGCGATTCTTGTTGGTTGAGAAATTGAGAGTTGTGCTCCACGAGAAGTCCTTGCGATTAATGATGTCGGCAGAGATGTTGAGCTCGATGCCTTGGTTGTACATAGCGCCAGAGTTGGTAGTGATGGCATTGCCTGGCACTCCCTCTGATGGCGACACTGGCACAGCAAGGATAAGGTCAGAGGCATTGTTGCGGAAGAAGTCGAAGTCGATGTTCACATTGTCGAAGAGTACGGCAGTGAATCCAACGTCAATCTTCTTGCTTGTCTCCCACTTCAGGTTCTCCGAGTCGCCTATCTGACCCAGAACGTACGCTCCGCCATTGCCATAGAATGCGCTTGAGTAGTACGACTTGCTTGCGTAGTCACCCACGTTTGTGTTGCCAACTACGCCCCAGCTGCCTTTGAGCTTGAGCTCGCTGACCACATCCTTGTATGGCTCGAAGAACTTCTCCTCGCTGATGCGCCATGCAGCCGAAACGCCACCGAAGTTTCCCCATCGGTTGTTGTGGCTGAGAGCAGAGAATCCGTCGCGACGGAAGTTGAGGGAGAGGACGTAGCGGTTGTCCCAGTCGTAGTTGATGCGTCCAAAGTATGAGATGAGGCTGTTCTCGGTGATGAGGCTGTTCACTGCGCTCACATTGTTGTACGAAGCCTCGAAGATGGTGTATGAGTCATCGACAAGGCCTGTCTTTGTTGCACCCCAATACTTGCGCTCTTTCTTGTTGTACTCTGTGCCAGCGAGAATGTCGAAATTGTTCTTGGCGAGAGAGAAGTTATAGTTGGCAGTGTTTGTCCAGCTCTCTTGCTGCGAACGAACAGAGACGTTTGTTGCTCGTCCGTTGACGCTGTAGCCGTTAACCGTTGTAGGGCCGTAGAAGTCGCGATCCTCTACTCGTGCTAAGTCCTTGCCATACTGAGTCTTCAGGGTGAGTCCCTTCACTGGCGTGAGCTCGGCATAATAGCTGCCTAACCATCGCAATGTCTCGGTGCTAACGCCCGAACCCGACTCAATAATGCTGGCAGGATTGTCGAGAGGTGCCTGTGCTGTGTTGCGATACACGCCAAGGTGACCGCCTTCCTGATAAGGCTTGCCATTCTCGTCATACATAGGGATGTTTGGAAGGTTGCTCCAGCCCAAGCGAGAGAAGCCTGCGTATGCTGTGATGGAACCGCCACGCGAGCGGTCGGCAGAGTTCTGGTTGGAGAGGGAGATATTCTGGTTAGTGCCAACCTTGAGCCAATCTGTTGCCTTGGCGTCCACATTGAATGCAAGACCTTGGCGAGTATATTTGTCACCACGTATGATACCGTCCTGATCGAGGTAGTTACCTGAAGCATGATAGGTTACCTTGTCGTTGCCACCGTCAATATTGACCGAGTGGCTATGCTGAACGGCGCTGCGGAACACGTACCCAATCCAGTCAGTATCGATGAGCTTGCCGTCCTGATCGTAAGCAAGGTTGTATGCCTTAGTGCCATCGGTGGTTGGAGCCGACTTGCTGAGCGACCACTCGTCGGTGCCGTAGTGATTCTTCACGGCTAAGTTTTTGATGTCAACGAGCTGCTGAGCGTTGAGCACATCGTAGTTCTTCACAGGAGAGCTGACTCCAATCCATCCGCTGTACGAAACCTTTGTCTTGCCCTTGCTTCCACGCTTTGTGGTGATGAGGATAACGCCATTTGCTGCTCGTGATCCATAGAGCGAAGCTGCCGAAGCGTCTTTCAGCACGCTGATCGACTCGATGTCGTCAGGGTTGATGTCCGACAAAGCGTTTGTGTCGCCAGAATATGAGATGTTGCCCGACTGTACTGGCACTCCGTCAACAATGTAGAGAGGACTTGTGCCTGAGGTTATTGAAGCAACGCCACGCACTCTAACTATAGGCGCTGTGCCTACGTTGCCCGAAGGGGTTGTGAGCTGAAGGCCTGAGCTACGTCCTTGCAACGCTTGCTCTGCGCTCGAAACAGGAAGGTCCTTGAACTCTGCTCCATTCACGTTGGAGATGGCAGAAGTGACGTTCTGGATTTTCTGTGTGCCATATCCAACTACCACTACTTCATTCACATAGCTGCGCTTTTCGGTGAGCTCGATATTCACTGGTTCCTCATCATCATACACGCTAAGCTCCACTTTGCGGTAACCCACAAAAGAGACATTAAGCTTGGTTGGGAGCTTGCCCACATTCAGCTTGAACTCTCCATCGAGATTAGTCACCGCTCCCTTGCTTGCATCGGCTGTAGCTATTGTTGCGCCAATGACAGGCTCGCCTGTTTTGCTGTCAATCACTTTGCCTGTAATGGTTTGTGCTGATACCGACACGGTGAATGCCAAGGCTGTTGCACCTACTACAGTACGTATTATGTTTGTTCTTTTGTTGTCCATACTATCCTAAAAACGTATTTATTTGTTTGCCAATAGATTCTGATTATTGTTTGCTGTGAGGAAACCATTCTGATGATTGTATTGCTGACCCTCGTTTGCCACCCATGCAATGAACTGCTTCACTGCAAGGTCGCTGCCTGTGTAGGCAAAGCCAATGTTCTCCACAGGAACGAGGTCGATGCTCTGGCTTTCGAGCAAGTTGATAGCTTCGTCTATGTTGCCTGTAGCAAGCGCTGCTGCCTGTTCCTTTTTCACATCGAGCGGAAGGAGTGCAAGACCCTGCTTGAGCTGACGGCTCTGAAGGTCAAAGAGATAGGCAAGGCTATTGAATGTGATTCCGCTATTGTCTTCTGCTATGGCTGAAAGGAGGTAGAGATCGTCGCCAGCAATCTTCTTGCCGCGAAGGTCGCCTCGCTGCTGACCGAAGTGCTCGGCAAAAGCGCCTGACACAGAAGTGGAAACGCTGCCGCTATACACAGTGAGCTGTTCGCGAAGCTTCTTTGCTTTCTTCGAAATGAACTCTTCTTCGTCGCTCTCAAACTCATCCACCTCGAAGAAGAGGCGCTTGATGTCTCGCTCGCTGAGTTCCTTCTTCTGAAGGTCGGCAATGAGAGGATTGGAAGCGGAAGTGACAGGAAGCACTGCAAGTCTGCCTACGCTTGTTACGCCTGGCTCCTCCTCGCTGCTACACATCATGCTGAGAGTTGCCTTGCTGGCATCGTTTGTAGTAGAGATTGTCACCTCTGGGTGAATCTCTGAGTATGCTTTGATCCACTGCTCAACGAGTGGACGACTAACCTTTGTGGTCTTGATTGAAATCTCCTGTGCTGCCAAAATCTGAACAGCGAGTGCGAAAATTGCACTGATAATGATGCGTGTAGCTTTCATCTTGTTGTTGTTTTAGCCCCCTAACCCCCGAAGAGGGGCATCCATGCGGAATGGAAGGGGATGTTATTATTGTATTTTAGTTTTAGTTTTCGTTATCGTTAACGATTACGTTTTCTTTTTCGACTGCAAAGGTACGGCGATTTCCAAGATCTCACAATCGCAATTGTTAGTCATATTGCATACTACTGATGTACTACTGTCACATACCAAACATTTGGTATAAAGCAAAAAAAATAGGATAGCAACATTGGCTATCCTATTGATTATCTGACATTCACATTCTCTATATCTTATCCTTGCATAATGGCTTGCTCAATATCAGCAAACAAGTCGTCCACACATTCCAGACCTACGGAAATACGTATCGTTGTAGGCAAAACGTCCATTTTTTCCTTTTCTTCTGGCGAGAAATTGCCAAAGATGGTACTGTAAGGATGTATGGCAAGAGTCTTGTTGTCGAACAGGTTTGTTGCACGATGTATGAGGTGAAGGCGATTGATGAAGCGGCAGCACGCTTGCTCGTCGGCAAGGTCGATGGTGAGCATTGCTCCATAGGAATTGCTGAACTGACGCTTTGCTGCCTCATGATAGCGATGGGTAGGCAATCCAAGATAGTTGACAGAGAGCAGAGTCCCCCACCCCTCCTTGTCTTTTCGTTCTTCCAGCCTCTGGCTGAGCTGCAAGGCATTCGACGACTGCAATCGGTAGCGGGCATTCAGCGTCTCAATGCCAATCGTCTGCATGTAGGCGGCATGGGGTGTCATGTATGCTCCCACGTTGAACAGCATCTCGAAGCGGATGCGCTCGTTCACGACTGGGAATGTGCCGTAGTCGACGACCAAGCCGCCAAGCGAGGTTGCTCCTCCCGACAGGTATTTTGTGCTCGACACCACTTCCACATCCACTCCAAGAGCGTGGCTGCTGAACTCGGTGAAGGGAATCACCGTCGTGTCTGCCACAAGCGGAATGCTGTGACGGTGAGCTACCTGAGCCAGCGAGCTTAGGTCGGCAACCTCCATTTGCGGATTGGTGACTATCTCTAAATACACGAGTGCTGTGTTTTCATCGATAGCAGCATCCACAGCATCGGCATCCGTCAAATCCACGAATCGCCCTTCTATGCCGAATCGGCTCAGCGTCTTTGTGATGAGCGAATACGTATTGCCAAACAGGTGGCGAGAGGTGACGATGTTCTTGCCATGTGCTGTGAGCGAGAGCAGCGTGTTGCTGATGGCTGCCATGCCCGAATTGAACGCAAACACGTTTGCTGCTCCAGTGAGCGCCTTCACTTTGTCCTCCAAGTGCGTGACGGTGGGGTTCATGGTGCGAGAGTAGTCAGGCTCAAGCACCTTGCCTGTGAAGGCAGCAGTCATGTCGGCAGCAGTGGCAAATTCGTAGGCGCAGGTGTTATACACAGGCATGCTCAGCGACCCATACGTGTCGGCATGCGGAAAGGGGGTATTTATGGCTATGGTCTGTTTGTTCATATCAATGCTTGCTTATCAATGCTTGTGTTTATCAATGCTTGTTTTAACTGATTGAGTGCCTGAGTCAGCACGCTGCGAGGCGTGGCAACATTCAGGCGCATGAATCCTGTGCCTTCGTCGCCAAACTTGCGTCCATCGTCGAGAGCAAGGTGCGCCTTGTCGATGAAGAGATTGAGAAGCTGCGGGTGGGTGAGCTGCAGGTCGCGGCAGTTCAGGTAGATGAGGTAGCTTGCCTCTGTGTGCATAGGGCGAATCTGCGTGATGTTCTCTCTGAAGAAGCTTTCCACATATTTAATACTATCAGCAATATACTTCTTGACTTGCTCCAGCCACTCTGCACCTTCGCTGTATGCAGCCACTGTGACAAGCTGGGCAAACATGTTGCCCTCGTCCAGTTCGCTTGCGCTCAGGTAAGCATTGAACTTGCGGCGCAATTCCGCATTGTGCACAATGCTGTAGCTCGACACAATGCCAGGACAGTTGAATGCTTTGCTTGGCGATCCGAACGTGATGCTCACTTCGCGAGCTTCTTCACTCACTGTGGCAAACGGAACATGGCGATGGGGAGCAAGAGTGAGGTCGGCATGAATCTCGTCGCTCAGCACAATCGTTCCATGCTTGTGGCAAAGTTCTGCTATGCGACGCAACTCCTCTGCTGTCCACACGCGTCCTCCTGGGTTGTGAGGATTGCTCAGCACGAGCACCCTTACATCTTTCAACTGACGGTCGAGAAGTTCGAAATCAATTTCATACCTATTCTCTTCAGTAAGCACAAGAGGATGGCGAACAACCTCTCTGCCATTATGCTCCGTGACAAGGAAGAATGGGTGATACACTGGTGCGAACACCATTACTTTGTCACCCACCTGCGTGAATGCTTGAATCGCAAATGCTATGCCTCTCACGATGCCAGGAATGAAGGTCAGTTCCTCTGCAGTAACAGCATAATCATGCCTTGTCCCGAGCCATTCCACTATGCACTTGCGCCACAGCGGATGCGAGGCGGTGTATCCCAGCACCTCATGATCAAGTCGATGCCTAATAGCATTCACAATGAAATCGGGTGTGCGGAAATCCATGTCTGCCACCCACAGAGGCAGCAAGTCCGTTCTGCCCCAACGCTCTTGCAGCACTCCATATTTAAGGCAGTCACTGCTCCGTCTATCTATTATCTCGTCAAAATCGTAACTCATTTCCGTTATCGTTTTTGAGCATCCCAAAAAGAAGAAGACCGCTTCGCTAAAGAAGATAACACCCCGCAAGGTTTTCTTCTCTCTTCTTCATCTTTGGAGGTCAAAGTTTTAGTTATCGTTTTCGTTATCAAATATAATACTCCACCAAATCCACCAATCCCGCTTTCATCGCATAACGTGTAGCCTCATAGCTCGTATTGATGTTCAGCTTGCGGAAGATATTACGCTTGTGAGTCGTAATGGTGTGCGTGCTCGAATTGCGCTCCACAGCAATCTCCTTCACCGACTTTCCTTGTGCTGTCAGCTTCAGCACCTCCACCTCTGTTTGAGTCAGAGCCTCAAGCGACTCTGACTGAGGACTGGAATTGAGCAGCAGATTCGTTATGCTCTGGCAAATGAATCGCTCACCAATCGTGGAGAACTTGAGCGCGGAGCGAATCTCATCAGCATGGGAATCCTTCAGCACAAGACTAAACTGGCGGTCAGCGCCAAGACGACGCGCCACAGGCTCGGAAATCTCATTCTCAAACAGAATCCACACTGTGTTTGGATACCTGCTGGCTATGTTCTGCAATTCGTCAAGCGTGTTGAGATCCAGCGATGAAAAATCCACCACCACTGCTGTCACATCATTTCCAAGATGATTGAGCAGCGATGAGCGAGTGGAAACATTCACTATCTGCACATGCTCGTCAAATGTGTTGACTAATATATGATGCAACCCTATGCGTGTGATGTCCTGATTGTCTGCCAATATAAACTTTGATGTTGTTGCCATTGTTCTACTACCTATTCATGCTGCAATGTATGAAATATTGCATATTCACACTCTGCATTGTTATAATTCTGCTGCAAAGTTACGCACATAAGATGAATATACCTATAATAAACAATAAGAACAGAAGATATTACCACCGCAACTGCGTTTAGTAGAAATATTTTCTTACATTCATGCCATTCATGGGTAATCAAGGGGTCGACCCCCTTGATTACCCACAAAACGAAAGCCATAACAAAAACGAAAACTTTATAAATTATCGAGAACATTTGGAAGTGAAGAAAAAAAGTTGTTACTTTGCAAAAAATAATATATTACGACTGAAAATGAGAAAGGTGTATTTTAAGCTGTTAGCATTGGCAGTAATGCTGAGCGTGCTGTTTGCCTCGTGCAGCGAGGGCGACGCACGAGAGGTGAAATGCATAGAAGACCTGGATGGTGCAAGGATTGGCGTGCTTGCTGGCAGTACCATCGACTTAATTGTGTCTGAGAAGTTTGACGAGAAGCAAATCATGCGATTCAACGTGGGGCCTGACATGTTTATGGCGCTGGACGCTGGAAAGGTGGATGCCATAATTGATGAGACGATGGGATGGCCGATGATCACAATGAATTACCCACATTTCGAGTACTTTGATTTCCCCGCTTATGGAGATATTGGCATCTGTATAGGCGTGACAACCGAGAAAAAAGACCTGTACGACCAGTTCAATGCCTTCATCGACAGCCTTATGGAAATAGGCGTGTGCGATGAACTATTTGCAAAATGGAGCACGAAAGAAGGAGTGCTGGGCAAGGTGGACATGGTGAGGAGCAAGGGCACGGGCGAGCCTATCAGAGTGTCAACATCGGCAGATTATGCACCTTTCACTTTCATATACAAGGGTAAGGTGGCTGGATTTGAGCCAGAGATTGTGGAGATGTTTGCACAGAGCAGGAATCGCAAGGTGGAATACAGCATCGTGGATTTCCCAGCCGTCATACCGCATGTCAAGCAAGGCTTGTCCGACATTGCTTGTGCTGCATTGTCAGAGACTGACGATCGTGACGGCAGCTTGCTCTTCACTTCGTCCTACACGCAATCTCGCTCCATCTGCATAGTCAATTCGAAAGCTAGCGCGCATGGCGATGCAGGCTTCACGATAGGAGGCATGTGGGAGTCGCTGAAGCAATCCTTCGTCGATAACCTTGTGAAGGAAGATCGCTACATGATGGTTGTTGATGGACTCGGCATCACGCTTATCATCACAGTTCTGTCAGTTCTTTTTGCCACTCTGCTGGGCGCACTTCTGTGCTGGATGCGCATGAATCGCAGGCAATGGCTGGCGCGTGTGGCGAATGCATACGTCGAGCTGATGCGAGGCATGCCTGTGCTTGTGCTCCTGATGCTCATGTTCTATGTCATTCTTGTGCCAATGAAACTGTCGGGCACGGTGGTGGCGATAGTCACCTTCTCGCTGTATTCGTCTGCCTATTTCTGCGAAATGTTCCGTACTGCAATTTCAAGCATCGACCGTGGACAGACAGAAGCAGGTCTTGCGCTGGGTTTCAGTCCATTGCAAACATTCATTTACATCATCTTACCACAAGCAGTCAGGGCTGTGATACCTATCTACACTGGAGAGGTGGTGGCAATGCTGAAAGGCACATCAGTGGTGGGCTACATAGCGGTAGCCGACCTCACCAAAGCTGGCGACCTTATTCGCTCGCGCACCTTCGATGCCTTTTTCCCACTGATCGTTGTGTCCATCATCTACTTTGCGCTGGCATGGCTGATAGGCGTTGCTCTGCGAAGCTTGTCGAGACAGAAAGTGGCAATGGTCAAACTCGATGACAAGGTGGATGCGCAAGCGACAACTGACACTGCTCCTGCCTCTCAGAGCGTCGCAACAGATGAGAGCAAGGATACGCTGATTGCCGTGAAGCATCTCAGAAAGACATACGATAATGGCTTGCAGGTTTTGAAGGATGTGAATACGGAAATAAAGCGTGGTGATGTGATAAGTATCATCGGTCCTTCAGGCACAGGCAAGAGCACCTTCCTGCGCTGTCTGAATCAGCTGGAGAAAGCCACTGCTGGCAGCATAGAGATAGAGGGGGAGAATATTTTGGACAAGAATGCCGATCTGTCACGCATACGCCAAAAGATGGGCATGGTGTTCCAGTCGTTCAATCTGTTCAATAGCAGGACAATTCTGGACAACATCACGCTGGCTCCTGTCAAGCTGTTGGGAAAGAGCAAGGAAGAGGCGAGCAAGGAAGCGCTTGCACTGTTGGATATTGTAGGACTTCGCAGCAAGGCGAATCACTATCCAGAGCAACTGTCGGGTGGACAGAAGCAGCGCATAGCTATTGCGCGTGCCTTGGCAATGGAACCAAAGATCTTGCTTTTCGATGAGCCAACATCGGCGCTTGATCCATCCATGGTGAGCGAGGTGCTGACTGTGATCCATTCGCTTGCGCAAAGGGGTATGACAATGCTGGTGGTGACGCACGAGATGCGCTTTGCTCGCGACATTTCTTCACGCATATTCTACATGGACGAGGGCGTGATCTACGAAGAGGGCACGCCATCGCAGATCTTTGAGCATCCTGAGAAGAAGAATACGAAAGTCTTCATCAACCGCATTCGTGAATGCCGCCACACAGTGGTGAAGGACAATGACTTCCATGGCATGATGGGACGATTCATGCACTTCTGCCAGCGAAACTGCTTCAGTTTGCAGACAATCAATAGCATATACCATTTGATTGAAGAGACACTGCTGATTGTTGGAAATCAGGAAAACATGGATATCGTGCTCACATACTCCGAGAAGACCTCGCAGATTGGGCTGACTTTCGAGAATATTCATGCACTGCACAAAGATGCTTTCGAGCATAAGGAGAACAAGATAGGAATGGACATCATCCGTAGTTGTTCAAAGTCGATGACAATAGAAGAAAAACGCATTTGCGTTGAAGTTGTGTAAAATAAGCAATCATGTGTAATCAAGGGGGCTGCTCCCTTGATTACACACGCAAAAGAAGAAAGCAGGACCTCGATTGAAGTCCTGCTTTTGTTTTATTTTAGGTTTTAATTCTCTGTTAGAGTATGCCTGCCTGACCAACGATGATGAGTACTGTGTAGCCGAGCACCAAGCCGCAGACACCCATGATGAGGCCTGTTCTTGCCATCTGCTTCTGTTCGATGAGTCCAGTTGCGTGAGCAAGTGCATTAGGTGGTGTGGAGATTGGCAATACCATTGCGAGTGAAGAGCCGAGTGCCACGCCGATGAGCAATGTGCTGACGCCACCGAATGGAGCAAGGTTGCTGGCAACGGCTGTGCCTGCCACGGCAAGGATTGGCACGAGGAGGTTGGCTGTGGCTGTGTGGCTGATGAAGTTAGCCATTGCGTAGCAGAGCAAGCCTGAGCCGATGATCATGACTACTGCTGGCCATGAGCCGAATGGGATTGTCTCGATGAGGTGAGTTGCCAAGCCTGTGTCCTGAAGGGCTACGCCAAGCGCGAAACCGCCTGCCACCATCCAGAGCACTGACCAGTTGATTTCCTCAAGATCGGTACGGCTGATGATGCCTGTGCAGCAGAACACGCCTACAGGGAGCATTGCTACTACGTTTGAGTTGACGCCTGTCACCTTGTCCAAGCACCAGAGGAGGATTGTGATGGCGAATGTGACGTAAACCACCTTGACCTGCCAGTCAGAGATCTTTCGCTCTGCGCTGTCCTCGATCTTGAGCTCGATTGTCTTCTGTGTGAATGGGAACATGCGAAGAAGCACGAACCATGCGATGAAAAGGAGTGCCATGGCGAGCGGGAACATGACGAGCATCCATTCACCGAAGCCGATGTTCATGTCCAAGCCTTCTGGGTCGTTGAGGAACTTGAGCGCGATAGCGTTAGGAGGTGTGCCGATAGGCGTGCCGATGCCGCCAATGTTGGCGCCGATAGGAATGGCGAGTGCCAAGCAGATGCGTCCTTTGCCGTTGGCTGGCAACGACTTGAGCACTGGGGCGAGGAATGTGAGCATCATCGCAGCAGTGGCTGTGTTGCTGAGGAACATGGAGAAAATGCCTGTGACGAGCAAGAAGCCAAGCAGCACGTTCTCTGACTTTGTGCCAAAAGGCTTGAGCATCACACGAGCAAGCTTGACATCAAGACCTGACTTTGTTGCTGCAATGGCAAGAATGAAGCCGCCGATGAAGAGCATGATGATTGGGTCAGCGAAACATGCCATGATTTTCTTGTATGATATGAGCGTGCCGAGCACGTCGTCTTCATACCCACTCACCATATAGGTCAAGCTGCTGTCGCTGGCGGCAAAAAGCAGCACCACTATGATGGCAACGGATGTGTTCCACGCAGGCAGTGCCTCGAAAATCCACATCAATGTGGCGAAACAGAAGCAAGCGATCACGCGCTGTTCGATCACTGTGAGGTTTGGAATGCCGAACCACTGCATCGGCATGTTCCAAAGCATAATGAACATGAGCACGGCAATGATGATCTTGATGAGGCGGGAGTTTGCCTGAAGGTTTCTCTTTATATTCTTCCTTCTTCGGCGATCGGCTTCAAGATCATAGCCAATAAACGTTTTAAACATAAATAATAAGGTATTGAATTGTTAATAATAATTGCTGCTTGAATTTGCAAAATTATGCATTTCAACTCAAATATTCAAAACATTCACTCCTTTTTGTACATGAAAACGTAAAATTCGCATGGTTTATTCTTAAAATTTGTTTCATTCCATAGTTTTTCGACACATTGCGACAGACGAAAAAAAGATGGCCCAGCGTAATGCTGAGCCATCAATGTGTTATGTTTACTTTTTAGTTTTTGTCTCTTTTGTGCATCCCGCTCCCCTCTGAAACTCAAGTGCCGGATTGCACTGAGTGTTACGGAAAATCGGGTTGCTAATCTTACATCTCTTTATTTCAAGAGTGTAACATTGCTTACTACTGCAGCGATAGCTACGAGTGCAACTGCGATAATTGTCATAGTTTCCATAAAACAATCTCCTTTCTTTTTAATTAATTAATACTTAATTGCTTAACTAACCTTAATCCTATATGTATATCTTTTACCTTACTTATCCTAAGTTTGCAACAATCTTTATTACCTTACTGCTTATTGAGCTCACTTTTATCTTTTTACCTTAATATATGTTGAGTTTACCTTTGCTTTCTAAAAATGGAGGAGGGGCTCTCACGAGCACCACACTCCTAAATAACAATCTTTTTTACTAACCTAAATCTAATACCTTTACCAAAACCTATATGATAGAATAACTAACCTGATTCTTTGTTTTCAATCTTTTCTTACCTTAGTCTAAGTCATCAACTTTTGGTCTCGCTGACCTCGTTGTTTCCTTTTGACGATGCAAAGTTACGGGGTTTTAGATTTCTGGCAAACAAAAAACAAGAAAAATAACGATTTTATGCTGTTTTAATGATTTAAATCAACGATTGTGTACGAACACAGTCAAAAACACAGCAATTGTGTACGCACACAGCCCAAAAATCAAGGGTTCTCAGCACGTAGAATATTGCCCATCCCTCAACCAAAGCACAAAAAGCGCCTCTCTCACCCTCTTTCACGATTATTTTACAATGTATGCACGCACACGCGTATTCAACCTATTTTGTACTATCTGACTACTGATAATGGCGGAAATACATAATTTTTGTATAAAAGAACATTCTTAATGCCAGTTTTTCCACAAAACGCTTTGTAATTTTATGTTAATTAAGTATTTTTGCACTTACATTTGCCGTCAGTAGGCACTTGTGATTACACAGAAAAACAATAAATCAAACTAATTAATAACTTAAATTCAATCATTCTTATGTGGTTATGTAACTCTTCAATCGGAAGAAAGGTGATCATGTCAGTTACTGGCACTGCCCTCATCCTCTTCCTTACGTTCCATGGTTGCATGAACGTAGTAGCACTCTTCAGTGCTGAGGCGTACAACCAGATCTGTGAATTGCTCGGTTCAAACTGGTATGCTATTGTAGCTACTATGGGTCTTGCAGCACTTATGGCGATTCACATCGTTTACGCCTTCATTCTCACAGCTCAGAACCGTAAGGCTCGTGGCAACAACAAGTATGCCATCACAGACAAGCCTGCAACGGTAGAATGGGCAAGCCAGAACATGCTCGTGCTCGGCATCATCGTTGCTCTCGGCCTCGTGCTTCACCTCCACGACTTTTGGGCTAACATGATGTTGGCAGAGCTCACAGAGAACACAGGTCTTGATTGTGCTCCAACTGACGGCTTCGGCTGGATCAAGCTCACATTCTCCAACCCAATCTTCGTGGTTCTCTACCTCATTTGGATCGCAGCTATCTGGATGCACCTCACTCACGGCTTCTGGTCAGCTATGCAGACTCTTGGCTGGAGCGGTCACACTTGGTTTGCTCGCTGGAAGAACATCGGCTACATCTGGTCAACAGTCGTAATGGCTATGTTCGCTCTCGTGGCTATCGCATTCTATGTATGCCCAAACTGCCTTGGCGGATGTGAAGGTCAGGTAGTTCCTTTCTGGATGTAAAGTTGGTAAATTA
Organism: Bacteroidaceae bacterium; assembly: GCA_045600665.1. Lineage (GTDB taxonomy): Bacteria > Bacteroidota > Bacteroidia > Bacteroidales > Bacteroidaceae > Minthosoma. The sequence goes on along the minus strand of JAZRYI010000041.1, from coordinate 5,076 downwards.
GTATATTGGTCGTTTAGTCGTTTAGGAAGTGCCCAAAACGCTCTCCCCTAAACCACAAAACGACAAAACAACAAAACGACAAAAAAATGGCAATCAATATAGATTCAAAAATCCCTGAGGGACCTGTTGCTGAGAAATGGTCTAACTATAAGGCACACCAGCGCTTGGTTAACCCAAAGAATAAGCTGAAGCTCGACGTTATCGTTGTTGGTACAGGTCTTGCTGGTGCTTCAGCTGCTGCATCTCTTGGCGAGATGGGCTTCAATGTCCTCAACTTCTGTATTCAGGACTCCCCACGCCGTGCGCACTCTATCGCTGCTCAGGGTGGTATCAATGCTGCTAAGAACTATCAGAATGATGGTGACTCAGTATATCGTCTTTTCTACGACACAGTGAAGGGTGGCGACTACCGTGCTCGCGAGGCTAACGTTTATCGTCTTGCTGAGGTAAGTAATGCTATCATCGACCAGTGCGTGGCACAGGGCGTTCCTTTCGCTCGTGAATACGGCGGCACACTTGCCAACCGTTCTTTCGGTGGCGCTCAGGTGTCTCGTACATTCTACGCTAAGGGCCAGACAGGTCAGCAGCTCCTCCTCGGTGCTTACTCAGCACTCTCTTGCCAGGTAAACGCTGGCAAGGTTAAGCTCTACACTCGCTACGAGATGCTTGACGTTGTCATCATCGACGGCCGTGCTCGCGGTATCATTGCTAAGAACCTCGTAACAGGCAAGCTCGAGCGCTTCTCTGCTAACGCAGTTGTAATCGCTACAGGTGGTTACGGCAACACATACTTCCTCTCTACAAACGCTATGGGCTGTAACGTAACAGCAGCTATGTCATGCTACCGCAAGGGCGCATACTTCGCAAACCCATGCTACGTTCAGATTCACCCAACTTGTATCCCAGTTCACGGCGACAAGCAGTCTAAGCTCACGCTCATGTCTGAGTCTCTCCGTAACGACGGTCGCATCTGGGTTCCAAAGAAGCTTGAGGACGCTAAGGCTCTCCAGGCTGGCACTAAGCAGGGCTACGAAATCCCAGAAGAGGATCGTGACTACTACTTGGAGCGCCGCTACACAGCATTCGGCAACCTCGTTCCTCGCGACGTTGCTTCACGTGCAGCTAAGGAGCGTTGCGACAAGGGCTTTGGTGTGAACAACACAGGCCTCGCTGTATATCTCGACTTCTCTGAGTCAATCCAGCGCCTCGGCATCGACGTTGTTCTCCAGCGCTATGGCAACCTCTTCGACATGTATGAGGAAATCACAGACGTTAACCCAGGTCAGAAGCGTGCTACTGTAAATGGTGTTGACTACTACAACCCAATGATGATCTTCCCTGCTATCCACTACACAATGGGTGGTATCTGGGTTGACTACGAGCTCCAGACTTCTATCCCAGGTCTCTTCGCTATCGGTGAGTGCAACTTCTCTGACCACGGTGCTAACCGCCTCGGTGCATCTGCCCTCATGCAGGGTCTTGCTGACGGTTACTTCGTGCTCCCTTACACTATCCAGAACTACCTCGCTGACCAGGCAATCTGGCCACGCATCTCTACTGATGCTCCAGAGTTCGCACAGGTTGAGAAGGCTACAGAGGACCGCATCCAGAAGCTCATGAACATCAAGGGCAAGCGCTCTGTTGACTCTATCCACAAGGAACTCGGCCACATCTGCTGGGAGTACATCGGCATGGGCCGTACAGCAGAGGGCTTGAAGAAGGGCATCGAGCTCCTCAAGGGCATCCGCAAGGAGTTTGACACCAACCTCTTCATCCCAGGCAACCGTGAAGGTCTCAACGTAGAGCTCGACAAGGCTATCCACCTCGACGACTTCATCACAATGGGTTCTCTCATGGCTCACGACGCTCTTTCTCGTGAAGAGTCTTGTGGTGGCCACTTCCGTGAGGAGCACCAGACAGAGGAAGGTGAAGCTAAGCGTGACGACCAGAACTTCTTCTATGTAGGTTGCTGGAAGTACGAAGGCTCAGACGACGCTGCTCCAACATTGATTAAGGAACCTCTTGAATACGAGGCAATCAAGGTTCAGACAAGAAATTACAAGAACTAATCCTCATTAAACGACTAAACAAATGGCAAATATATCATTCACAGTAAAATTTTGGAAGCAGAATGGTCCTAAGGATGCTGGTCACTTCGATTCTCACGAGTTGAAGAACATTCCTGACGACACTTCAATCCCCGTGGCTCTCGACATCCTTAATGAGGAGCTCATTGCTGATGGCAAAGAGCCATTCGTATTCGACCACGACTGCCGCGAGGGTATCTGCGGTATGTGCTCACTCTACATCAACGGCACACCACACGGCAAGACTGAGCGCGGTGCAACTACTTGCCAGCTCTACGTTCGTAAGTTCAAGGATGGCGACACAATCACAGTTGAGCCTTGGCGCTCAGCAGGTTTCCCTGTCATCAAGGACTGCATGGTTGACCGCACAGCATTCGACAAGATCATCCAGGCTGGTGGCTACACTACTGTTCGCACAGGTGCTCCACAGGACGCTAACGCCATCCTCATCCCTAAGCCAGACGCTGACGAGGCTATGGACTGCGCATCATGCATCGGTTGCGGCGCTTGCGTTGCAGCATGTAAGAACGGTTCTGCCATGCTCTTCGTTTCGTCAAAGGTTAGCCAGCTCGCCCTCCTTCCACAGGGTCGCGTAGAGGCTGCTAAGCGTGCTAAGGCAATGGTTGCTAAGATGGACGAACTCGGCTTCGGCAACTGTACTAACACACGCGCTTGCGAAGCTGTTTGCCCTAAGTGCGAGACAATCGCAAACATCGCTCGCCTCAACCGCGAGTTCATCAAGGCAAAGCTTGCTGACTAATAAATTACACATTATTATAATATAATAAGGCGAGGAACACTCATTGTGTTCCTCGCTTTTTTTGTCTTGTATCAAATTAGCGACAAGCTTATTGAGGTAATATAGTTCTCACATCATGCAAGACAGGCCTCTGTGTCATTGGCAGTTGACTATTTCCTTACGCTGACACACATTCCAACCTCTCGCTCGCATCCTCTCAACCGTTGTGGTCCACAACACTTTGGTGGTGTGGACCACAACGCCGAAGTGGTGTGGACCACACCACTTTTGAGCATGTGGAAGAGAGCTGAAAGCTCTGCCGAGCGCAAGGGAAAAGAGCTGCTGTCAGTGCGTTTCAATCGCATGGCTCGATAATTATTTTACTATCAATTTTGTAACATGGCTACTTTTTTGTACTAATACATTATGCATGATAACTAAAAGCAAACCAACAACTTGGGATGTCGTGGTGAATTTGTGGTGAATTATTTTATTGCTCTGCAATAGTGTTGTTTGCGAATAAAAGTGTATATTTGCAAAAAAATCGCAGATATAAAAATGAGAAAGCTTTTTTATTGCGTGGTGGTGCTGATGATGGTACTTGCCATTGCCTCTTGTCAGGAAAACAAGCAGGCAAACATTGTGTTTGAGCGAGTGAAAGGGATGATGGATGATCATCCTGATTCCGCATTGGCTATTCTTGACAGCATGAGAAAGGAGAGCGAGAGCTATCCACGCAGCCAGAAGATGAGGTACGAATTGCTTTGTGCCAAGGCACAGAACAAGGCGTATGTGGATTTCACCACCGACAGCGTGATGAAAGAAGTGGTGGAATACTATGATGATTATGGCACTCCTAACGAGAAGGTGGAAGCTCACTATCTGCTTGGCTGTGTGTACCGTGATCTCCATGAATCGCCAGCCGCACTGAACTGCTATTATGATGCTGTGGAATGTGCTGACACCTTGAGTGACGATTGCGATTATGGAATGTTGATGAGGGTGTATGGACAGATGGCAGAAGAATTTGATAGGCAGTTTATGCCATATAAGGAATTGGAGGCAAACAAGAAATATCAAGAATATGCATTATACATTAAAGATACTTTAAACTATATATTAGGTTTTGGTTTAGAGAAAAATGCTTATGTGCTTTTGAAGGACACAAATATGGTTGTTAAGTCTCTAACAATAGCATCTAAATTGCTATCTAAATATGGGTATCATGCAGAAGCTGCCCAAATGCAATCTTCCATGATACATATTTCAATCAGTAGGAAAGAATTTGAAAAAGCAAAATCCTATTTACAACAATTCGAAAAAGAATCTAATTTGTTTGACTCTTGCGGTAATATAGCAAAAGGACATGAGTATTATTATTATACAAAAGGAGTGTATTTCGAGAATATAAATAAACTTGATTCTGCAGAATTCTTTTACAGAAAAGCACTTTATCATGGGTATCATTATGATGCGTACAAGGGGTTACTCAATATTTTCATAAAAACTAATATTTCTGATTCTATCTATAAATATTCAATACTTAAAGAAGAAGCCTTTAGTAATAGTTTTTCAGATATGCATACACAAGCAATGTTCAACGCAGACGGTATGTACAACTACGCACGTAATCAGCGCTTAGCTATGTACCAAAAACTGTTAGCCGAACAAAGAGAGTATAACATCATCATTATTACCATCATAAGCATAATAGTTAATGCTGGTATGATATGCTTGTTGGTTAACTATCGAAATAGAAAGAAAAGGGAAATACAATCTCTTGAATGTCAATTCGATGAAGTAAGCACGGAATGTGATAAGGCGAAAAGCGATTACGCTCTTATGACAGTAGATTTTGAAACGTACAAAGAATTGAAAGCTCAAGAAATCGCAAAAAAAGAGGAAGAGCTCGCAGCGCTATCTTCAAAAATGGAGAGTTACTACCGGGAAGAAATTGTTGCAGATATATGCGGAAGCAATATCGTGAAGACTCTGCGTGATAAAGAAAATATCAAGAATCCAGGATACTGTGTCAAGATTTCCGAAGAAGAATGGAACGAACTGTTTAGTGAGTTCAGACATCAAATGCCGAATTTCTACTCAATGATAATAGGGATGTTCTATAAATTAACTTATTAATAATTAGACATTTAGTTTGATATTTCAGAAAAAAGTCGTACCTTTGTAGTAGAAATCATACAGAATCATGCAGAAAACTACAATATACCGCAAGCCAATGGGCGAGAACCT